>BAXG01000041.1 GCA_001310455.1 Photobacterium sp. JCM 19050 | reverse complement strand
ACCAGGAACCAGAACCAGTAACCAGGAACCAGAACCAGAACCCAGAACCCAGAACCAGTAACCCAGAACCCAGAACCCAGAACCCAAAACCCAGAACCCAGAACCCAGAACCCAGAACCTAACCTCTATTCCCCTAAAAATTGCTCCAACCAAGGCCTCACGTAGTTGATAGAGACAAATACGCTGAGGCGTTCGAGCTCAAGGGGCTCTCCGTTTAGCAGTTTTGTGTCTTTTCCTGCCATGGCAGCTATTATCCCTACAAGTTCACCGTTTTCGTTGTAAGCACCACCACCGCTCATGCCCTGTCGGATGGGGGCGTCGGCAACGCTTCCAGGGCATTGTTTAAAATATTTGTTGTTAACAAAATTGAGGTCCATATGGTAGACGCCGGTTCCGACCAGGATCTGGTTGTTGCCGTCCATGCCGTACATCCGGACTTTTTGACCGGGATACACAAGACCAAGGTTCGGTAAAGCCTTTCCGGAGTTGTCCGATTCAATCAAAGCAATGTCGCATTCAGGATGATAGCTCACAACTTTGTCGTAGTTTGACTTTGCTACATGCGCAGCAGTAAGGCTGAGATTCTCAGTAATGGGCACACTCGATCCCATTCCCATGTAGAGGAGCGGTATGCCCATAAATTCGAAATCAATAGAAGGAGGGTTTTCTGCTACGTAAGTTTTGCCATTTGACATTGCGCAAGCGCTGAGGAGCAGTGTTGAAGCTATGACTGAAAAGAGGCGTAATTTCTGAATTTGGGCTTTGATCAGCATACGGACATCCTTCTACTAACATCTGAGGAAAAGCTGGCTGTTAAACCAAATATGAGTCGCTTGTCTCAAATTCAGTATAGGTGGCAATTAAAAAGCTGCACAAATTCACGGATTTTCAGAATTGATAGTGGTAAGGGTGAAATTAAATTAGGTTTGTTAGCTATTGAAATAAAAGCCTTATTGATAGTTTTCGCACCAGAAGTAATTCACTGACAGTGAGTCGAAAGAGTGTTTATTTTTTGGTTAATTCATAGTTGTAACTCGATAGACCGCCCTATTTGTAGGGATTTTTTCTCTCTTTAATCGGTCCTTTTGTCATTGCATTCCGTAAGAGTCATTGTGACTACTTGCTGATTACGCGATAGCAAGCTAAGTGTTAATAGAATGTTATTTGTTGGATGACGTAAAACTGTTCGACATAAATGCACCTCGGCCATGCGGCAAAGACTTAATGTTTGCGCTCCGAGATGCACATACAGGGGGAATGCTATGATTTTAGGTCACCTAGTAGGGCTATACACCCACCCAAAACAAGAATGGAAGCAAATTGATATCAGACACGAAGGCTTGCCTAACAGTATGGGGCATGCTCTGTTGCTTGCGCTGATTCCACCAATTTGTGCTTACTACAGTAGCGTCAATATCGGGTGGCAGATTGGTGCGGGGGATCCGATCTTTATAACAGGAAACAGTGCACTGTTTATGGCCTCCGGTATGTACCTTGCGATGATCGTTGGTGTTTGCGCACTCGCATACCTGACGCAATGGATGAGTAAAACGTTTGGATCTGACCCTACCTATACCCAATGTTTGGAACTGGCATCATACACAGCGACACCACTATTCATGGCCGGTGTTGCCGCTTTGTTCCCGGTTCCGTGGTTTGTCATGCTCGTGGGCTTGGTGGCTGTCGCTTACTCAGTCTACCTGCTGTACACCGGCGTCCCCATCCTAATGCACATCGAAGAAGAGAGGGGATTTATCTACGCCAGTTCAGTAGTAACGTGCGGGCTCGTACTGCTTGTCGCCATCATTGCAGCTTCGGTCATCCTATGGAATGTAGGTATCGGACCAACGTTTACGCATTAGGACTTTGAGAAAAGACACTAAGAGTGGCGAGAGGCGAGTCAAACGTCTGTCGTCACTTCCTCAATGTGAATTTGGTTTTAACAGCTGGATATAGTGATAAGGCATACTATTGATAAAACTGAAGTTCGGGGATAGATTTCACCACTCACCACTCACCACTCACCACTCACCACTCACCACTGTCTTAGTCATGCAAAAACTTTCTCCGGTAATCCGAGGCTTTTCCGAAAAACCAAATTAGGGGAAGGGATCCGATCAAAGGAATCGCGAACCAAACAGCGTTGTTAGCCAGTAACTGGTAGATGCTGGAAACAAATGCGACTGACAGCAGAACGAGTATAAGGATATGCACAGTTGGGGAGCTTTTTGAAAATTTCGCGTAAGCGCGGATCATGAGCGATCTATTCCTATTTGCCCTCTCTATGGTGTTTGGGCTTATTATCATGAGAGGGTATTGTTCCATGCCGAGCTAAAATTTTCACCCTTGTTATGCGACTTGTCACGCAGAAAGTTTGAAACAATGAAGCGTAATCACATTGATTTTACATGGTAATTGACTTTATTTTTCAAAATGGAAAAAGCTACTGAAAAGTAAGGCACCTGATGTATAGGTGCCTTACTTTTTTTTGAGGGGAGGATTCACATTACTGTACGTTAGTGTTCCGCTCTGTATACCAGGGGCTTCTTGCATCCGTCATATCGTAAAGAGAATATTTCCGGCTTAGCATTTGGCCTCCATCCCGTTGAATAGGGAGCCAGGAGATCGTCGTTCTGCTGGTACTTGGTTTAACCGTCAGTAAATCGAACGGAATCGAAATATAGAATCCTTTAGTAAAACTGCCTTCCCCGAATTCTTCTGCTGACAGGTTCGTTTTAGTAGCGAATGCGCCAGCTATTACACCGCTATCGAATCGCTTGGATACGTCAACGGTAACACCCGTGTCTTCAGCAAGATAACGGCCAGCACTGACTTTAAGTAATGTGCCATCAAAGAGATCCAGCGGATTTTGCCAGTAAACAGAGAAGTGGCCTGTTACTGTACCTGTTTGAACATTGAATGCTCGGTTGTTGCCCTCAGCAGGTTGTTGCTCATTTTTATAGAAACCAAATGCGGTGTGAGGGTCGCGTTGTTTTACATAATTGGCATCAATGCCCATAGCCCATTTGCTGCCCATTGGTCTGTAAAGAACTTCGCCACCTACACCACCAAACATAGTTTCCAGGTAACCGGCATAGACTTGTGAGTACAAGCTGTTGCCAAAGCGGTCGAAATAGGAAAGCTGCAAGTTGCTTACCCTTAGCGTTTCCTCATAGTATTGGCGTGTTAGCGTCCGTACTCGCTTCAAATTGGTGCCGTCTGGTGGAACGGTATATTTGAACTTGTCATAGTTGTCGAGAAGGTTCCCATAAAGAGTGCCAGAGGCAACAAAATGGTCACCGAGCTTTAGCGATGCATCAGCATTTACGCCAATCGCGTAAAGATAAAAATCTTCCGAGCCACCAAAGGATTGTTGGAGAACGGGAGACAAGCCGAAACTCCAATACTTGCGATGGTCTGAAACTCTTCCCCGTAATGGCTCGGCAGGCTCACTGAAGAGCGTTGCATCCGCCGGGGTGGCATTTGGATATGCATTAGATGCAACTTTAGCAAACTTGTCTGAATCAATACGTGCTTCTGTCAGGGGCTGACGTTCTTTCGTTTCAATGATGCGGTAGGTCTTTGCATCTATGCCGGAGTTGGCGATAAGAAGCGCCGCTCGTTCCTGGGCTTCAGACCGATCTCGGTATTTTTTCTGTTCACCGACAACAGTGATAGTTTGCTTGTCATAATAAATTTCAGCCTGCTGATAACCGGCATTTTCTGCAAGCTGGTTGTTTAAAGCCTGCCACTGCTCTTCAGAAAGGTGATCAACGGGAACAGATTGCTGGTAAGCAGGCTTTTCACTGTCAATCCACACGGGTACCATACTGCCCATATCCGCACCCAGTATCAGGCCAGCAGTGAAGGTATTCCCTCGCTCGTAGCTAAGACGTAGGTCTGCCCAGTCAGTTAATTGGTAAATGAGGCCAAAATTAAAAGGTGTGCTTTGTGACATATTGCTGTCACCGCGTCTTACCGGAAAGTCTGATTTATAATCGTTACCATCGTATTCCAGCTTCAGACGGAGTGGAGCAAATGGCGTCTGGTATTCAACACCGCCAAAAATGGCCATACAGCCGGAGAACATCCTCCCTGCGTCGATCTGGCCGCCTTTTCCGCCATAAGTTGTATCTCGTCCACAATCAACAGTAGATTTGTCGCCGTGCAAATTCCCGCTGTTGCCCAGATACCCCCAGCCTACACCAAGCGTAAAGTCAAAGGGACCATTCCTTTTACTTGCAACAATATATTCACCGTCAAAAAGGCCGGTTCCACCAATATCGCGCAGGCCTACAGCAATTTGCGGTAACCAGTAACTTTCTTCGATTAAGCGAATTTTGGCATCAATACTTTTGTCTGTGTACTTGGTATCGCCACTAAACCCGTCATCGCCGCTGTATAACAGTTCATCTACCTGTGTATAGCGGACTGTTGCTTCCAACCAAGGAAAAAGCTGCAGAGAAGCCGCGTAGTGGATGTAATCATTGTTTGATGTGACACCTAATCGGAAATCACCTTCTTTGTTCAATCTGGCTGAGGGCATTTGGATTAGGCCAACGCCGCCGAAGTCAGTTTGTGAGTAATCAAGCTCCGGGTAACTGAACTCTTTAGCAAAGGATGAAAATGAAGAAATGACTGCCAGGCTGAGAAGAGAGAGTCGGAAAATAGTTTTCTGTGGGATCACGGCAGTTTGTTCCTTAATAACTCAACAATCAGCAGATTCACGTCAACACTGTTTGTATCAACAGTGAACAATGAACCGGTATGCTTGAATGGGACATAGATAATTGCACCGGGAGCAACTTCACTAAACTGGAAATTCCAGTACGCAACCGGGTGTTTATTGGTGTTGCCATCTGGCTGAATCACCCAAACATCTGATATGTCGGGTTGAAGTCTTCCAGCCTCATCAAGATAAAACGAGGCACTGGCCCTTTGCTGCCAGGTGTATTTCCCTGGATGTGAAACATTGCCAAGTACAGTGATTGAGTGAGGTACAGCAGGAAGTGAAATCTGCCAGTTGCCAGTGAGTAACGGATTGTCTGAAGGGGATATCCGGGTCAGATCAGGATCTAAAGGAATGAAAACGCGATGGGCGAAATGCATGTTTTGGACCATGGAACCTAATTTTGTCCAACTTATACGTTCGCTTTCTTTTGAGCTTTTAGTTGCGTGCTTAATTGCCAGGAGAACGTCCTGTTTTTTGGGGACGCTCAGATTCAGGTCAAAAAGTGCAGCACCGGTCCAGTAAATATCAGAAATTTCATGTCCCTGCTCAGACAGAGCCCGTTCAACTGCTTTAGAGAGTCTCGGAGCTTTATCAAAATGATACGTCTCGCTTTCTGGCAGGTCGGGAAAATACGCTCTGATTGATGTTGATACAGCGAGAGCTGGCTGGTGGATGCTCACCAAAAGTGCACCGATAAATAGAACAAATCTCATCAATGCATCCTCAGGCGAAAGGTTTCAAAATAGTAAATTTGATGACATCCATGCCCGGAGCCGGGGTTTGCTGACTGGAAACCACCTTACCGCTAAGGGGGGTCAGCCAATATGAATTTGTATAGGTGACGTCGAGAGAGGGGACAAATACTCTTTCGTCAAATCGTAGAAGTTCCGTCGAATAACCATTGATTAAGACCGATTCAATGCCTTTTTTTTCAAATGTTGAAATCGCGCTATAACCAAAGTGGTAACCAGGCTGCCAATTCAATGTGTGTTGCCACGTCAATGGAGTGGTCTTTTTATGGAGCCCCAGTGACAGCGGATCTGGTTGTTCAGCATATATAGCGCTTAGGTTCCCATTTCCCAGATTGACCGTTTTTACGATTCGGCCTGCCTCTGTCACAATCATTTCCTCTCCGGCGGATAACCATTTGAGCTGTGGTGATAGTCGACTATCCATCCCTTCTACCCATCCGAGAACCACAAACACTCGTGGGCCTGTTCCCTGTCTCACATACATGCTGGCGTAAGGCAGTGTATTGATCCGCTCTGTCGGAACCGCAATGTCTTTTGTTCCAAATAGCGCTAAAGAAAAGGAGTCAGAGAGGTCACTGGTGGTTTGGCTGCAACCAGTGAGGATAAAGAGTGCCACAAGTAAAAAAAAAGACTGAATTTGGCGATAAATGAGGGGCATAGGAAAACTACATGGCTAGTTGATAAAAAACAACCGCTCGATGGCGGCTGTTGACGTAATCCCTTAACAGTAAAAGCTTAACTGGTAGGTGCAGTTACTGATGTTGTTGTTGAGGGGCTGTCAGAGCCTGCGGCTACGGCAACACCCGCTACAACAGCTGCACTTACTGCTACGGCGGTCGCCGTTACAGTACCCGCAGCGGCACCTGCAGCGGCAGCACCACCGGCAGCAGCACCGGTAGACGCTGTAGTGGTGGTAGTCGCTGCGGTAGCTGAAGTAGAGGCTGTACCACTACTTGCAGCAGTACCACCAGCTGTTTCTGCCGCCATTGCGGTACCGCTCATTGCCAATGCGGCCAGCATTGCAATTGCAGTTTTCTTCATAAACATTCTCCGTTTAAGCGCAAATATCACATCGATGTTTGTCTACCAAGGTAGGCAGACAGCATTTCAGGATAAACATACTTAGGTAAAAATCAAATGAAACATGTTTAGTATTGGTGAGAATGTCACCGCAACAGAGAGCTTTATCTGAATAATTTGATGTCACTCATATTTAATTCATTTCTTTGAGTTTGCTTGCTTCATTTCTCAATGGGAAGTATGTATTATCCGCGAAAATTTTATATTCAAACAGATGCATTTTAAAATTAAATGATTGCATTGTTATCCGTTCATTAAATTTACGGAAGAAAGACATCTATTGGTGTGTATCTATTTAGTTTGCGAATGATTGCGCTTTGGGGAGCGATACCTCTGGGCGGTAGCGTGCCTGGAGAAGAGAGAAACCGGTTCAAGGAAGAGAAGAACCTAGGAAAAGCTGAAAAGCGAACTGCTTCACAATAAGGGATTTGCCCTCAAAATTCTGCGGTACCCAGTACCCAGTACCCAGTACCCAGTACACACAATTATCTAAAGCAGGACAACTCGTGCCAAAACGTACTATAGCCGCCGTAGTATTAACGGTATCACTTACAGGCTGTACCATGCCTGGCTCTTATCTGCCAACTGGCGACAAACAAGCAATTTGGGAAGAGGAAAGCAGTGACAACCTTTCACAAAGAGTTGATATCTACCCGCTTACTCCAACCTTGGTTCAAAACTCTCAAACAAGAGCAAAAAACACCGAAGACCCAGTCTAATCCTCAGCTTGAAAAAGAAATGGCTGGCTATGAATACCATATAGGATCGGGTGATGTTCTTAATGTAACGATTTGGGATCACCCTGAGCTGACGATCCCTGCCGGTTCCTACCGCAGTTCTGCAGAAGCCGGTAACTGGGTGCATGCAGACGGCACGATTTTCTATCCGTATATTGGCCAAGTACCGGTTGCAGGCAAAACGGTAACCGAAGTACGTGACATCATTGCTAAAAAGCTTGCCCGATATATTGAAGAGCCTCAGGTGGATGTAAATGTAGCCGCTTTCCGTTCCCAAAAATCTTATATCTCGGGTGAAATTGACAAGCCGGGTCCACAGGCCATTACCAATATCCCTCTGACGTTGCTAGACGCTGTAAACCGCGCTGGTGGCATTACCAAAGATGCAGATTGGCAGAATGTCAGTCTGACGAGAAATGGCAAGGAACAACACATTTCGTTGTATGCGCTGATTCAGAAAGGGGACCTGACCCAAAACCGTTTGCTGAAAGATGGTGACATTATCCATATTCCCCGTAATGACTCCCAGAAAGTCTTTGTTATGGGGGAGGTGAAAGAACCCCAGATGCTGAAAATCGACCGTACCGGCATGAGCCTGACCGAAGCTCTCAGTACCGTTGGAGGCCTGAACCAGCTCGAAGCAGATGCCACCGGTGTTTTCGTTATCCGCAGCAATGGAGACATTGCTGAAAACAATAAAGACAAAGAAAGCAAACTGGCCAATATTTACCAGTTAAACATACAAGACGCCACCGCTCTGGTTATGGGCACCGAGTTTGAACTCAAACCTTATGATGTCGTTTACGTCACCGCCGCCCCAATCAGCCGCTGGAACCGCATTATCCGCCAGCTTCTGCCAACCATCACAGGCTTCAACGAACTGTCTGAAGGTGTGTTAAGGGTAAGGACGTGGCCATAGTCGCAAAGCGACTAAGTAGAAGCGAGTAGTGAGTTTAGAGTAGCGAGAGAAAGCAAACGCAGAGAGAAAACGTTGGGTTATAAACAGTTAGATACTTGGCAAAGAAGCTTTCGTTTGGCACAACAAGTGCGTGATGAAATGAGAGCTTGTAAAGGCTGGGGATTCAAAGACCAAATATGCCGGTCAGCTGTTTCTGTACCTTCCAACATTGCAGAGGGTGCAGAAAGAGGCTCAAAGAAAGACTTCATAAGGTTTCTCTATATTGCAAAAGGTTCATGCGGAGAACTCGCTACTCAAATTCTACTTGCAGGTAGCTTTGGATATCTCGATCAGCAGAAATGCAGTTGCTACGAAGCTGAAGCTTTGGAAATTTGCAATATGCTGGGTGGGCTCATTGCTCATCTAAAGCGAGAATTGAATTAAGAGTATTGAACAAAGAGTGGTTGGGTAATGGGGACAAACAGGATGGTTGTGAAATCAGTTCAACTTGCTAAATTTCTCACCACTCACCACTCACCACTCACCACTCACGAATATTTTGAATATAAGTCTTTATGTTTGAGCGAATACTAATCGTCTGCATCGGCAACATCTGCCGTTCTCCAACCGGTGAAAGAGTGCTAAAGGCGCTGAAACCGGAAAAAGTAATTGAATCTGCCGGCGTAGGTGCGCTGGTGGGTAAACCCGCTGACGCGATGGCAAGTCAGGTCGCTGGTGAGCACAGTATCAGCCTCGAAGGCCACGAAGCCCGGCAACTAACCAGCGAATTGTGCTGGGACTATGACCTTATTCTTGCAATGGAAAAAAAGCATATTCAGGCCATTACAGAAATTGCCCCCGAAGCCCGCGGTAAAACCATGTTGTTCGGTCAATGGATAGGACAAAAAGATATCCCTGACCCATACCGCCAAAGCAAAGAAGCATTCGATTACGCCTACGACCTAATCGAACAAGCCGCAAAAGAATGGGCGAAGAAGATTTAAAAAGATGAAGAAATAGCGAGATAAGAGTAACGAGTATCGAGATGTAGAGTTTCGGTAGTGTGATAGTAAGGCAACAGCATTCGGGTGTGATTGTGTGGGAATCTCACCACTCACCACTCACCACTCACCACTCAATTCTCGCTACTTTGCTCCTAATTAACCTAATTTCCAGATTGTCGACCGACGAGTAACTCAAACCTCATGTCCATAAATACAACTTCAACCTCCCCAGCCAACGACGAGATCGATCTCGGTAAGCTGTTTGGCATTTTATTGGATAACCGTTGGATGATTCTGGCGGTAACTACCCTATTTGCGCTTATCGGTGTCGCCTATGCGCTGCTTGCAACACCAATTTATAAGGCAGATGCGCTGATACAGGTAGAACAGAAAAGTAACGGCGGCATTTCTTCACTGGTAGGGGATATGGGGGAGCTGTTTGCTTCTGAGTCCTCGGCAACCACTGAAATCGAACTGATTAAATCCCGAATGGTGCTGGGTAAGACAGTTGAGAAATTCAATCTGACAACAGTGGCGACACCAAATTACTTCCCTTTGGTTGGTAAAGGTCTCGCCAGATTAATGGGTGAGGAAGACCACATTGCGATCAGCCGTTTTAATGTACCAGCTTATTACAATCAGCCTGTTTTTACCCTGACCATTGAAAATCCGGAAGTGGGAACTTACTTGCTGGAAAGCCAAGAAGGTAAAGAGATACTGAAGGGCAAAGCGGGAGCACTGTCGCAACATGGGGAATTCAGCTTATTTGTTACTGACCTAAAAGGTAAAGCGGGTGACAGCTTTACCGTCAGCAAGCGCTCTGAGTTGGATGCCATTCAGGCTATTCAGCAAAACCTGTCTGTCAGCGAGCGCGGAAAACAGACAGGTATGTTGGCACTGACCTACCAGGGTGAGAACCGTAACCAGATTGTGGCGATTCTAAATGACATCGCGGAGAACTACTTTCTACAAAATGTAGAGCGTAATTCCGCTGAAGCAGAGAAGAGTCTGGAGTTTCTTCGAAAGCAATTACCAGAAATTAAAGCAACATTGACTACTGCTGAAGATAAATTGAACCGCTTCCGACAGGCCAATGACTCTGTTGATCTGGCCTTGAAGCCAAAGCTACACTGGACACTATGATCCAACTTGAATCACAGCTAAATGAACTGACATTCAAAGAAAGTGAGTTGGCCCAACGCTTTACCAAAGAACACCCAGCATATGTTGCATTATTGGATAAACGCCAGACACTCTTGGGTGAAAAGAAGCGACTGGATGCCCAGGCGCAAAAACTTCCTAAAACCCAGCGAGAAGTGCTGCGATTAACCCGTGACGTTGAAGTAAACCAGCAGATTTACATTCAACTTCTGAATAAAGTACAGGAGTTGGCCATTGTTAAAGCTGGAACCGTGGGTAACGTGCGTATTATTGACCATGCCCAAAGTTACTCAAAACCGGTAAAACCGAAAAAGCCTCTGATCGTAGTTTTAGCCACCTTGCTTGGCGGAATGATGGCGGTGGGTATCGCGTTGCTGAAAGCTGCCTTCCACCGAGGTGTCGAAAACCCGGATGATATTGAAGCTATCGGCCTGCCTGTCTATGCCAGTGTACCAATGTCAGATTATCAGCTAGAACTCGATAAAAAAGCCAAGCGTCTTAAACAACCTAAAGTTGAAGATGTACTTCTGGCTGCTGCCAATCCAGCCGACTTATCTATAGAGGCATTGCGAGGACTGCGCACCAGTCTGCACTTCGCAATGATGGAAGCCAAAAACAATATTCTAATGATTTCCGGTCCGAGCCCGGGTATCGGTAAATCATTTATCTCTGCCAATATGGCAGCCGTTATTGCAAAAAGTGGTCAGCGTGTACTGGTTATAGATGGCGACATGCGTAAGGGATATATGCAGCGCTTATTTGGACAACAGTGGATAATGGCCTGTCTGATATACTTTCTGGGAAATTAGATAAACAAAGTGCAGTTAAGCCAACTGGGCTGGAAAATCTCGATTTTATCAGCCGTGGTAAAATTCCACCTAACCCGTCAGAACTTTTAATGCACCCACGTATGAAAGCGTTAATGGAGTGGGCATCAGAGAACTATGATTTGGTGGTTATTGATACGCCGCCAATTCTGGCGGTAACTGACCCCGCAATTGTGGGTGCAATGGCTGGTACAACACTACTGGTCGGCCGTTTTGGTCAAAATGCTGTAAAAGAGATTGAAGTAACCCGAAACCGATTTGAGCAAAGCGGTGTAGAAGTGAAAGGCTTTATTCTGAATGCAGTATTGCGCAAGGCAAGTAGTAGCTATGGAAATTATGGCTATTACAATTACAGTTATAAATAAGGTTTAGAAAATCAAATAAAAGCCAACAGGAAAGCCTGTTGGTTTGAATCCCAAGCATAAGAATAAAAACTCATAAAAACAAAGCATTAAGGCGCTAAAAAGTGCCTTTTGTTTTGTCTCATTTCTTTATGCTTCTGTCTTTAGCTCACCCAAACTTATGAGTTGAAAAACTGAAAAATTTCATTATTTAGTTTGTCAAAGTGAAGTGGTAAAAAAGCGAAATCAAGAGATGGTGTCCACTTCCCCTATTCTTAGACAGTCTAAACTGGAGTTTTCTGCCCTTTATTTGCAGGAGGACACCATGAAAAAGTCACGGTTCACCGAAACTCAGATTGTTGTGTCCACTTCCCCTATTCTGAGACAGTCTAAACTGGAGTTTTCTGCCTTTTAATTGCAGGAGAACACCATGAAAAAGTCACGGTTCACCGAAACTCAGATCGTTGCCATCCTCAAAGAGGCCGACGCGGGCATGAAAGTCGATGATATCTGCCGCCAGTATAGTATAAGCAATGCCACCTATTACAATTGGAAAGCCAAGTATGGGGTGGGTTGGATGCTTCTGAATTAAAATGAATTAAAGAGCTAGAAGCAGAGAACGTCAAACTGAAGGAAATGTTTGCCGATGTCAGTTTAGAAAATCATGCCATGAAGGAGCTGTTCACAAAAAAGCTGGTAGTGTGTGAGAAGCGAGATAGTACACGCACATAGGTTGCCGCAGGCTCGGTGTTCTGCGTGCTTGCCAACTCACTCCATGGGACGAGTGAGTTAATATCGCGCACCGAAAGACTGGCGTGTTCACGATGCTGACGTCATTAATGCCATTAATGCGGTATTGGGAAAAGCGCCTAATGCCGGATTTTGGAAAAGCTTTTGGCGATTAAAGCGAACGCACAAGCGGTTCAATCATAAACGCGAGTGCCGTGTTTACCGCCGTATGGGATTTAACTTAAAACACCGTCAAAAGCGGGTATTACCCGCACGAATAGCAATACCGCTGGACATTGTTGATGAACCTAATCACCAGTAGGCACTTAACTTCATGCATGACACCCTGTATTGCGGGAGGCGTTTTTGAACACTCAACATTCTGGATGAAGGAACACACGAGTGTCTGGCGATTGAAGTTGATACGAGCTTGCCAGCGGGCCGTGCAATCAGAGCCTTGGACTAGTTAAAGTAAGAGCGCGGTATACCGAAAGAACTTCGTGTATATAACGAGCCAGAGTTTATCTTTGAATAATTCACTGATTGACGCAAAGTTCACGATATAGTACTGAGATATATTCAGCCTGGAAAGCCTCAGCAAAATGGCTTTGTGGAGCGTTTTAATTGCTCGTTCCGTTGTGAATTTCTGGATACATATATGTTTGATTCACATGAACAAGTGCGAGATATGGTGTGGGTATGGATGTGTGATTACAACGAAGAGCGTACCCATGAGAGTCTAAATATCCCCCCGGCCGAATACCGGAGGAAATGGGAAAACTCAAAATAGCAATCCTAATTGTGAGTCTTTTTTGCCATCCCATGCCTTGGGCCAAGATACGGTGATGCCGTCTCCATAAACTGCTTCACCTTTACCAATAGCTGGTACATGTACTTGCTGATGATTGAGTGTGATGGTCTCATGCAGTACATGGAATAGCCTTTCTATCACATTGACCCAAGGGCAATAGACGGGCTGAAATAACAAGACAAATTTGGAGTTGGCCGCCAGCCATATATTCGTTTTTCGACTCTTGTAAATGACATAGTTGTCGAGCACCAAAATGATTTTTTCGCCCTCCTATAATGCCGTTTGAGCTTCTCCAGCATGGCGATAAATAAGTTGGAATTTTTCTTGGTACCAGAGCCATAAATGACTTTACCTGTTTTGGCGTGCGGAGCACCTGTGAGATAGTGTGGCTCGTTCTTTCTTGGCTTGACCACTTTTTTTGTTGGCCTTTGAGCGTCCAATCAGCGCCAATCTTAGGGGTCAAATCAATATCGACTTCATCTTCATAAAAGATAGTATTCTCTGGGGCACATTGGTCTAAAGCTTGTTGGATTGGCGCCAATTTCTCTGCTTTTTCAGGGTCTTTAATGCACTGGTTTGGCGAGGCTCTTCGCCAGACGACACCCGTCTTCGGTAACCAACGCCTTACTGTAGAGGCCGCGACATGAGATTTGGACGTTTCGTTGAATTGATAAGCGAGAAGCTCTGCACTCCATCGACTTCGTTGAAATCCAAAATCTTGTGGTGACGCTTGGATAAGCACTAGTAAAATGGCACACATTTGTTCAACAGGTAGCGAGCATGGCGGCCTCCTTGAGGGCTGAGATTTCAGAGAATCGGTCCCACCGTCCGTGTACCACTTTATCCATCGACCAACGGAAGAGCGCGCTGCCCCGTAGTTTCACTGACAGCAACAATCGTTTTTCCTTGGGCTAAAAGTAACATCGCCATTGATCGTCGAGCAAATCCCTTATCTGCCGTGTGTTGAATTGCTTTGTGGATGCGTCGCCTTTCTGCTCAGTCGACCGATGCTATGATGGCCACTACTCAGTCCTTTTTTTTGTGTTTGGCGATAGATCAGATCGCGCAAACTGGACTGAGTTTCTCTTATCTTTGAGATCTACAATTAGGAACAGCTATTTAGCTATGTGTTGTCTCGTTATAGGGGTAGTGGACAGTTGCCATAGTTGATTTGACACGTTATTTAGCAAATATAAAAGCAGTCTTTCTAACTATATATATCAAAATAAAAATTTAATATTTGGGGCATTGAATGTGCGCGAGAATTATATATGGCATACAATGTCATAAAGGATTAGAAGAAATTAAGACAATTATAGCTTTGTTAGAGCTAAGTGAGAATGATAAAGTCATCATTCATGTTACAAAAAGTCAGAAAAGTTGTACGAAAAATTAAAATCAATAGAAAATGAAAATATACTTCTTATAGAAGATAGAGTTGATGTAAATTGGTCCTCGTTTTCGCAAGTTAAATCAATACTAAAAATGCTGAATAGATCAAGGGAGTTTGATTATGACTATTTTGTATTGATAAGCGGAGAATGCCTACCGTTAAAGCATAAATTAAAGTTGAACGACTTTTTAACACTAAATAATAAGTCATTTATCGAAATTAACAGATTGCCAGAATATGACTGGCGAATAAACACATACAATTTTTTTAGAGACCAATGTTTTGTTAGATGGAGCCTATTTAAAATTATAAACTTTCCAATATCAAGAGTTCAAAGGTTCTTACCTAGGAGAGGTAATTTCACCAGCTCCGAAATTAGAATGGGATCTAGTTGGTTTGTATTAAAAAGAAAGCATGTTGATTTTATAATAAGTAAATCTACAGATTCGTATCAAAAAAAATTCAAGTACACAACCTGTTCGGATGAGCACTACTTTCAAATGCTACTTAAAGAACAAGATGATGTTATTACTAGAAATTTACATTACATTCGATTCTCCAACGGAAACTCAAGCCCAGACTACTTGAGTGAAGATGATATTTACAATGTTACCACTGATGTTAATTGTTATTTTGTGAGAAAAGTAAGTGAAAATATAATGAATATTTTCAAAAACTAAATTTACCGAATGATAAAAATTTCAGTGTGAAAAAACATGAAATAATAGCTCAGTGAATTTTTTAATATTCTAGCACGTAATGAAACAAATATCACTTTCTTCTTGGATCCACATATGTTTGTTATAAAAGCAATAAACATGCTATAAATTTCGTCGTTGAAATTAACACTCAAAAGACTTGAGAGCTATAAATTTAAATAGTTTTAGTGAATAAATAGTATAACATTAATTAAAGGTTAAATGAGATTAATAAATGGAAGAATACACAAGGGAAAAGCATAATAATAACTTAATTACCGATAAAAGGCATAGTGCGAAAAAAGTAAATCAAAAGGTTGCTGTCATTACATGTGTTTATTTTAGGGACAGACTATCTTACATAAAACAAGCATTTAATAGTATACTAGAACAAGATTACAACCATGTCAGCCTTTATATTTACTGCGATGGACCTGTTCCTAGCAAGTTATCAGACTATTTGAATGATATTTTGCGGTTTACAAATGTGTTTGTTATATACGGATGTGAGAATAAGGGACTGGCAAATGGATTAAATACGCTTATAGATTTAGTTTTGTCAAAAAATGAATACCAATTCATAGCTAGAATGGATGCTGACGACATTAGTCGTAAAAACAGGATCTCTGAACAAGTGAAATACTTTAATAATAGCATGGAAGTAGACGTGTTGGGCAGTTTTTGTTCAGAGTTCGGTTCAAGCTATGCACTCGAAACTAAAAAACTGCCGACAGAACATCGTGAATTAAAGAATTTTAGTGTTGCAAGATGTCCGTTTGTACATCCTACAGTAATGTTTCGTGCTAACGTATTCATGGCTGGAATTCGATACCCGGTGAATACCAGGTTAACTGAAGATATGGCACTGTGGATTAACTTATTACTAAGTGGTAGTAACTTTGCCAATGTTCCCCAAGTGCTTTTAGATTATAGATTAAATGAATCTACTGTTATTAGAAGAACTGGGATAAGAAAGGCTTGGTCAGAAATTAAAATGAGAACATTTTTTATGATTGAATCTAGACAAGTCAGTGCATCAAATGTTGCAAAAATCGCATCAAGAATTATATTTCATATATTGCCAAGTAAGCTTTTGAAAGTGGTATATAAATATTTTCGATAACTAATTCAAATACTAGCACACAAGCGATAACTTTAAAGTCATACTTTAATAAATCTTGCCGTTTTACATAAACAATCAATTATACTATCAAAGTTTTTCCTTTAATGAATGAAGTGCAACAGTCTTGTTTGTTGGCGATGTAAATATTAAATAAAAAGGTTTACTGTGAAAATTTTACATATAGTAAATGGTCTAAATCCGGGGGGGATAGAAAAGTGGTTGCACGACCTTGTTTTGAACGGAAGTGTTAATGATATACACATACTTAAACAGGATCCGAATAAAGGGTTCTTTGAAGAATCACTTAAGCTAAACGGTGCTAATATTTCATACATTTCAAAAGATAGTGTGTTTTATTACCTCCATGTATTTAGATACATCTGGCAACGGAAATTCGATGTCGTGCATAGTCATGTACACTATTCAAGTGGAATATATATGCTTATTAGTTACTTTTCAGGTGTCCGGTGTAGAGTAACCCATAGTCATATATATACAAGTGAAAATAACTTATCTTGCTTTCGTAAAATATATAAGAACATAATGAAAGCATTTATTGAAACTTTTAGTAATGTAAGAATAGCTGTTAGTGAAGTTGCAGGTGGTTGCATCTTTAAGGGGAGTGATTATGTCGTTCTTCCATGTGGTATCGAGTTAAAAAAAAATGTAAAGAAAAAAAAGAATAATACTGGTTTTCCTATTAGGATTGGACACGTCGGAAGGTTTAGCGAAGAAAAAAATCACAAATTAATGTTTCAGGTGGCAAAAAACTTCATGACATGAATGTTAGTTTTAAAATGATATTCGTAGGAGAAGGAGCTTTGAAAGATAGTTTTGTTTTGGAGTCTTATAATTTAGGGTTGCAAGATGAAATTGAATTTAGAAATCCCTCTACTAGCGTTGCTGAGTTTTTGTCGAATGATGTTGATGTGTTTCTCTTTCCGTCAAAATTTGAAGGCCTTGGTTTATCATTAATAGAAGCACAGTATTATGGTTTACCATGCATTGTATCATCCACAGTGCCAAGAGAGGCAATATTTGGTAATTGCACCATAATAAATATAGAGCAGGACGCTTTAGATTCATGCATTGCGGAGATAATAAGGAAGAAAGACTATATTGTCCAAAGCGAAAACTTCGACTCTGTTAGAACTGCAATCGAAGTCAGTGATATAAATATCAAAAATAACTTAAAAAAACTAAACATACTATATAGCCGTGAGATTTAAAATTGTCGTTCATTAACTTCTTAATTAGAATTTTAATGTTATCTCCTGTCTGCTTACTGATGATTCAGACGATTAGTGATCCAAATGCCTCGGATATACCGAATTACTATTCCAACTATATTAGTAACAACGGTTCTTATGAGTATGGCTTCGAATTATTAATTTCATTATCTAGAAATATAATAGGGATGAATTTCTTTGAGTTCTGGGTATTTTATATGATAATTCAAACTATACTTATGGCTATTATATTTAATCGCTATAGTTTATTGTTAGTTGCAATGCCGATTTTGTTGTCTCTATCATCATATTATTTCGGGGTTCAGATAAGATATTCTCTTTTTTCACTGCTTTTTGTGTTTTCAATTAAGTATCTACCAAGTTACTCTTACATATGCACGTCAATTTTTCATTCCGGGTCGATATTTGTTGTCTTTGGTAAGTTTGCGTATGATTTGATTCGCTATAAATGCAAGAATTATTTCAAAATGAACTTGAATTCGATAATGCTAATTGTTGCTATAACAGCTTTTTCATTCTTTGTAAGTGGTATAGTCGGTTCACTTATTGCTGGAATTGAAAGGTTCTCATATTATCAAGGTGATGCTATTTATTTATCTGGCAAATCATTGGTATCAACTGTATACATTTATATCTCTCTATTTCTTATTTTATATGGTAATGGAAAAATAAGAGATAACCAAAATGAAATAATTATTACCAGTATTCTTATTTTATATTTGGCAGTTTTTACGTTATCAGTCGCAGTTTTATCTGGAAGAATATTTCTATTGTATCTTGTGATTAGTCCGATTGTGGCGCATTCATTTCTTTGTGATAAAAATACACGAATTATAGGTGTTATTCTTCTATTTATGTCGATTGCTAAGCTAGCCTTTGAGTCAATACATTTGGTGGATGTTTTATGAAGATTCTGCACTTTAGCTATTTGTTCTTTGAGAATGGAAATGGAATAACAACGGCAGTCGTAAACCAATGTAATTATGAAAACAAAGTTAGTGACGTAAAGTCTAAAATATTTGCAACTAACAAAGTTGTGTGTAACGAAGGTAATGAATTATATAGGGACTATATTGGCCGCGATCTTGGGGTTAATTCGAATAGGAGTTCTTTATTTGCAGCGTTCTCATTCCTCCAGAAAATGAAGCCAGATATAGTTTATTTTCATAACATTTTTGATATAAAATCTGTCTTTTTATCGCTTGTGTGTGCTTTCTTTAAAATAAAATACTTCGTTGTCCCGCATTCTTCGTTAATGAGAACGGCTCAGTTAAAAAATAAACTAATTAAAAAGATATACATTAATACAGCAGGACGTTTTTTGATTTATAAAGCATCGGCTATTTGCTATTTAAATAAGAGTGAGATGGATAATTCGATACAAATATGTCAAAACGTCAGAAGAGTGATTATTCCTAATGGAGTTAAAAAGCAAAAGCCTGTCGAAAGAACTAAAAAAAGTGAGGGTTTAAATGTTTTATATTTCGGTAGATACGACATTAATCACAAAGGTATTGATATACTAATAAATTATATATCTTATTTTCGTGAGTATATGGTCGCCAACAACATAACTCTCACCATGTTTGGGAGTGGAGATATCGGTAAGGTTAAAGCGCTAGTAAGTGAATTGTCATTGGATATGATTGTTTCAATAAATGGGCCAGTATTTTCAGTTGATAAAGACCAAATGTTTATTTCTCATGATGTTTTAGTTCTTACATCTAGATATGAAGGTCTACCAATCGCTGTGCTTGAAAGTCTTAGCTATGGTCTTCCCTGCATTCTTTCAGAAAATACAAACATGAATGAATGTATCGATATAGGTGCAGCTCTAAGATGTGATAACAAAGAAGATTTTATAAATGCTATCAAAGCATTGCAAACTCGAGAACGTTATTTGTTAGCTTCAAAGAAAGCATATCATTTTATTGATCATAACTATTCTTGGGAAAAAATCGTTAAAGATAGAATTGAAATTTGCAAACAAATACTTAACTGACTCGTTTCGACATAATTATTGACGCAACGTTATTTATTCATCAAGGGGCGTTGTTTACTAAATCATTCAACTTATCATCGGCGTCGCGCTTAGATCATCAGAACTTTTTTATGAGTTACAGAAGATGAGAAAAGCCAAAGACGAAATTAGCAACGGGAAGCAATACAATCAGACTTTAATTAAATGCGATTTAATTTCGTTCTGGTCGATGAAAAAGCTTTACGTATACTGATGTTGTCATTGAAACGGCACAGATGATTAAAGGCATTTTCAAGCTCTTTACACACGCGCTTCAAGGCTTTCTCGACTCGATAATTGTTCTGAAGGATGTGCCGCTCAAATCTCCATCATACAGTTGTATCAGCAAAAGGGTAAAGACCGTTGAAATTCAATATCGCCTACCTAGTCGAGGGCGAGTAGCGTATGTCGTTATTGATTCTACAAGCTTAAAAGTCTTTGGTGAAGGTGACTGGAAAATGCGTAAGCGCGGCAAAGAAAAACGACGTGTTTGGCGAAATCTATATCTAAATAGCTGTTACTAATTGTAGATCTCAAAGTTAAGAGAAACTCGGTCCGCTTTGTGCGATCTGACCAATCGCCAAACCGAAACACACCGACAAAAGGACTGAGTGATAGCCGTCATCGCATCGATACCTCGTAGCGAACGGCGCAGGATGAAAAAAGCGATACAGACTACCAAGAACAAGGACTATGCCCGGAGACTTATTGAATTCATGCAACTCCACGAAGGCAAAACGATTGTCGATGTCTGCCGAATCTCCATTGCAGCACGCTCCTCAGTCGGTAGGTGGATTGACTGGTTTGCTCAAGGCGGTATGGATGCCCTCCACTCTTTACCTGTAGGCAGACCATCAACAACTCCCGTTAGAGAAATGTGCGCGATGCTGACTATTTTGGTTCAGTTTTCCCCGCAGGACTTTGGTTATCAGCGAAGCCGCTGGAGCACAGAGCTTTTAACGATGCAATTCAATGATTTATTCCAAAGTACAGTGGCGGCCTCTACGGTCAGGCGCTGGCTACCGAAAGTCGGGATCGTCTGGCGCAGGGCTGCACCTACCCTCAATATTCGAGACCCTGAGAAGGACGAAAAGCTTGCTCAGATAAGTGAGGCCTTGGACAAGTGCGGTGTTGACTATCCGGTGTTTTATGAGGATGAAGTTTATATCGACCTTAACCCCAAAATCGGGGCTGACTGGGCGGTAAAAGGCCAGCAGAAATAAGTGGTCACACCGGGACAGAACTGCAAGCACTGTCTGGCAGGTGAGCTTCATTCTGGGTTTATGTGTCTGGGACAAAGAAAGAGTCAGACCTATCATTGCCATGTTGGAGAAACTTAAGCGGAAGCGGCACTACCGCCGGGCAAAGAGCGTCACATTGATACTGGATAACTACATCATCCAAAAAAGTCGAAAAACGGAGTCTTGGCTCAGGAAAAATCCGAAGTTCAAGCTGCTGTTTCAACCTGTTTATTGCCCTTGGGTAAACGTCATAGAGCGATTGTGGAATGCCCTAAATGAGACAATCACCCGGAATCACAAGTGCAAACATATGTGGCAATTGCTCAGGAAGGTAAAGCACTTTATGGATAACGTATCGCCGTACCCGGGAGGTTGCCATGGCACGGCGAAAATGTAGCACTATTAGGGTCAGCTATTTAGGGGGCATGGTCAAAGCCACCTGCTATGCAGGTGGATTATTTACTGTTAGTTTAATCCTACATTAATAATTTTCTGTTAATATTATTTTTTTAATTATACACAAAAGCCATTTCGTGGTGCCTACTATTGAGTTAAATATTGTCCTGGCGTCGTGTTTGGAAATTAATCACATAAGGTTTAATCTTAATATACATTTCTTGGCGTCAATCAATTGATGACTAGAGTCATTTTTAATTCACATGCCGTGTCATATGAAGTATTCAATGTTTACTTCTTATTTCATTATCGGATATTTTAATGAGTAATCGTAATCTAAATAGCAGGCTAATGTTTTCTAATAGTTTTTTTTTATTAGTGAATTTATTGGTAAAATTATTTGTTTCTTTGTGTTGTTCTAGATTAATACTTCAAGAGTTGGGGGTGGTTGATTATGGAATATATAACGTGGTTGGCGGTGTTGTAACGCTACTTTCCTTTTTGACTGGGTCAATTTCTTCTTCTACGCAGAGATTTCTATCCTACGAAATCGGACGCAACGATAATGAAGTGTCAAAAGTATTCAGCATGAGCTTAAATGTACATTTTGTTATTGCCTTAGTTGCTATCATTTGCAGTCAAACAGTAGGTTTATGGTTTGTTGAAAACATACTTACAATACCTGATGAAAGAATGGATGCTACTTTTTGGGTATTTCAGTCCTCTGTAATTTCTTTCGTTATTTTGATTTTTGGGACACCGTATAATGCAGTTTTAATCGCATACGAAAAAATTAAAATATATTCTTATATGAGTATGTTTGTTGTTATTGTTAATCTGCTATTAGTTCTATGTTTGATGCTAATAGAAGGCGATAAGTTGGTGTTCTATTCATCCTTTGTAGTGATCGGTTCTATTTTTTCATTTCTCATGCCTTATATTTACGTTAAAATTAACATTAAGAGTATAACTTACCAGTGGTCATTTAATTCTGAATTATTTAAGTCAATGCTTTCCTTTACTGGCTGGAGTTTGTATGGAAACCTATCAGGGGTGGGATTTAACCAAGGTGTATCTATTTTACTAAATATTTTCTTTGGACCAACTGTTAATGCAGCAAGGGCTGTATCGAGTCAAATAAATGGGGCACTGTTAGGCTTAGTTGGGAATGTAAATATAGCAGCTAATCCTCAAATTATTAAAAGTTACTCATCTGGCCAGAAAGAACAAATGATGCAACTTGTTTTTGCAGCATCAAAGTACTCATTCTTGTTTCTTAGTTTGTGTTCATTGCCAATTTTAGTTAATATTGATTATGTTTTAAATTTATGGTTGGGTAATGTTCCTAAATACAGTAATGAGTTTGCTACATTGGTTATTATTGATAGTTTGGTTTGTGGTTTTTCAGGAAGTTTGATGACATCTATTCAAGCTACTGGGCGGATAAAGTACTATCAAATGACTATAGGTACTATTCTATTGCTTAATATTCCAATATCATATTTACTACTTAAATGCTATGATAATACACTGATACCTTTTATTGTTACAATATTATTGTCAATTGTAGCCTTTAAGTTCCGCATTCTGTTTGTTAAAAAATATTTTGGTATATCCATTGTGAAATATCTTAAAACTGTAGTTTGTGGACCTCTTATTTCTTTTGTTTTTTCTACTGCAACTATAGTTTATCTACAATATTCGATTGAATTGGTGGGGGGGAGTTTTTTAATTACATCAATTTTATCTTTATTAGTATCAGTATTTTATATTTGGTGTTTCTCTCTTAGCATAATGGAGAAGCGTTTTCTAAAAAGAAGCATGATAATAATGCTTCGTAAGTTAAGTTAGTTTTTAAAATCAAACGTCCGTTTGCATTGTAATGTCAAATTGAATCCAAAGATATTATTTACAAAGAGAAAGAAATGAGTAATAGCATAAAGAATAGGATTAAAAAAGTTATTGGCCAGCGTGTTATTAATAATATAAAAAGTCATCCCAGCATCATCATAAATTACTTTAATGATATGGTTCTATATTATAAGCATTCAACTGTTTTTTTTCAAAATACTCCGAATAAATTGGAATGTCAGATTATTCTTGACTACCATTCCGTCGAAAAAGGATTACTTTTTGAAAATACAAGGTATAGGTTTGCCAGAGAAAGGATATTAAGTTTACACAAAAATCTTAAACATGACTTTATAATATCTAGGTCTCATCATTCCCAAATTGAAGTTGCTTACAAAGTAATGTGTAAATACTATGAGTTGCACCAAAAGAATAATATAGACATTGAGGACTTTTTTACGCCAGAACAATATGGATTTTATAAGGAAGTGTTGTCATTTAGATATGATTCTAAATTTAATGGGGTTATTAGCCATAAGAAATCTGATTTTTATAAAAATACTGAAAATAATTTTTTTCAGTTTTCCAATAGCAGAAAAAGTATAAGGAGTTTCACTGGGGAATTGGTTCCTATTACTGTTATCGAAGAGGCTGTTAGTTTGGCAACCAACACCCCATCGGTATGTAATAGACAAGCGTCAAAGGTGTATCTTGTCAATGACAAAGAAAGTGTAGATAGCATTCTAATGATTCAAGGTGGCTTATCCGGGTATACTGAAAACATTAATCAGTTGTTAGTTCTCACCACCGATAGAAATTATTTTTATACGATAGGGGAACGAAATCAATTTTATATTGATGGCGGTATGTTTTTAATGAATTTACTTTATGCGCTTCACTATAAGAAAATTGCAAATTGCCCGGCTAATTGGGGTAAAACTAAAAAAGAAGAAGAAAAAATATATGATTTTGTTTCTATTCCAAGGTCCGAAAAAATCATCTGTATAATCCCAATTGGAATTGCTAAAGATGAATTTAGAGTAACTTTGTCAAAGCGTAGGTGTTTATCAGAAGTTATGGTTTCATTATGAACTGTCAAGCAAGAACTGTAAATTTTCTAGTGTTATAAATTTTTATTATTGCATGTAAATTATCACATGATTTCATGTTTTGTTCAGCTTCTGTTAACAAGTTTTTAAAGGCACTGGTTGCAAGTTTAATTTAAGAGGAAGAAATGAGGGTAGCAATTGTTACATTTCCGTTAGTTAATAATTACGGAGGAATAATTCAGGCATATGCTTTGATGGAGTTAATTAAAGAGTTAGGGCATCAGCCCATTTTGGTCAACCTTCAGCCTGAGCGGAAAATAAAGGCTCTCTCAAAATATTTTATTCATAGGTATCTATTGTTTTTTTCTAAGAATAGTCGGAGTTATCCAAAGTTGGTCAGGGATAGCAAGCTTAATAACTTCATTATGAATTATATGGTTCCTAAAACAATAGAAATTAGAAATAGTCATGAATTGCGTATGCACTTCCAAAAAGTACATTACGATGCTTGTATCGTTGGCAGTGATCAAGTTTTCGCAAGTATGGGGTTTACAAATTTCATAAATGATTTTTCTTTAGGTTTTGTCCCTGATTATACTTTAAAATTGTCATATGCTGCTTCTTTTGGCGGAAGTGGATTTCGCGGTGACAAGACTACTATTCCTTATCATGCAGAGAATTTAAAAAAATTTGACGCTATTTCTGTGAGAGAGAAAAGTGCAGTAAATATTTGTAAGGAACTTTTCGAAGTTGATTCCTTACACGTTCTTGATCCAACTATGATGATGAATAAGTCATTTTATATCCGGTCTTTAGGTCTCGAACATTTATCTAATCAAAGGGAAGAACTATTTGCTTATGTGCTAGATTCATCGGATGTAAAGAGAAAGTTACTTTCAGAATATGCTTTTAGAAGATCGATTAGTTTAAATCTACTAAACGATGGAAATAAGTCAGGTAGAGTCATCAGTATGGAAAGTTGGTTGGAGTCAATTCTCAATGCTAAACATGTGATTACCGACTCTTTTCATGGTTGCGTTTTTTGTATTATTTTCAACAAGCCATTTCATTGTTTTGTTAATGAGCAAAGAGGTGCTGATCGCTTTTACTCTTTATTAGGACTTTTCGGCTTAGAGACTCGGATTATTAAGGGGGATACAGATTCGATTGTGGATGCAGACATTGATTGGAGTTTTGTCAATGAAAGGTTGAGTGTTATGAGAAAGGTTTCTGAAGAGTTTTTGATCAATGGTTTATTGAAAAGTTGATATATGTTCAGTATCTAGTTTATTCCTCTAAAGATTTTTAACGTGTTGTGGTTGATGCATTTTGATGTTGTCATTCCATATGAAGTTTTAAATGATGAGAGGTTGTAATTTGTAATTTGTAATTTGTGATTGTTTTGATATCAAATGCTTTTTATTATTGCAATCGGTCGGTGGGATCTCTATATAGCTTATCCTAATACTGCTACATTTTTGCGGTACCATGACCGTTCCCGGGAAAAGTATCGGCACTCACCATAAATGCCTTCACTCGCCTCAATAACTGCCACATATATTTACATCGATGATTACGTGTCACCGTTTTGAAACCGTATTCTGAAAAGGATTCTATTCTTGTCTTTCAAAAGCCAAGATTTATGTCTTGCTGCCTTAGGTGTTAATTTTTTGTTGGCTAACTCAGGGGTAGCAGTAGTTTGAATTACGATGCGTGAGAATAGTATAATTGGTGCTTCCAATTTTTATCAAAATTTCTCTCTGTTTCATTCCTATTGATAGTATGCTGTATTGAGGGGTGATGTAGTTCTTAAATACGTACTATAATTCTTTGTGGATATTTTGTCTGTTGGTATATTCTTTGAATTTTATTTCTTTGTTATTTTTCATCTTTCATTTTAAGTTTTTTCAAAAGTAAATATTTTCATGATAAAAAAATGTCTATTCCCCGCAGCTGGCTACGGGACTCGATTTTTGCCCGCCACTAAATCCATGCCTAAAGAAATGATGCCTATCGTCAACAAACCGCTCATTGAGTACGGCGTTGACGAAGCGATTCAAGCCGGCATGACGGACATGTGTATTGTTACTGGCCGTGGTAAACACTCTTTAATGGATCACTTCGATAAAAACTATGAACTGGAACACCAAATTTCTGGCTCGAGCAAGGAAGCCTTGCTGACCGATATCCGCAATGTGATTGATTCCTCCAACTTCACCTACATTCGTCAACGTGAAATGAAAGGCCTCGGCCATGCGATTTTGACGGGCCGTGAACTGGTGGGGGATAACCCCTTTGCTGTTGTGCTCGCAGATGACCTTTGCATCAACCTGGAAGAAGGTGTGCTGGCACAAATGGTGGCGCTGTACAAGCAGTTCCGTTGCTCGATTGTCGCGGTAGAAGAAGTACTGGTAGAAGACACCCACAAATATGGTGTGATTGCCGGTGAAGCGCTAACAGACAATCTGATTCGAGTCATCGACATGGTCGAAAAGCCAGCCCCGGGTACTGAGCCTAGTAACCTTGCCATTATCGGGCGTTATATCTTAACGCCCGATATTTTCGACATCCTAGAGAATACTGAGCCTGGCAAAGGCAGTGAAATCCAAATCACCGATGCACTGCTTCATCAAGCGAGAACTGGCTGTGTGCTGGCGTATAAGTTCAAAGGTAAGCGATTTGACTGCGGTAGCGTGGAAGGCTTTATAGAAGCAACCAATTTCTGTTTTGAAAATGTGTATCAAAATAAGAAGTAAGAATAGAGAAGTGAGTTACGAGTTGAACAGGAAACCAAAATTCTGATTTTACTCATAGAGTTTGTTTGTTGCATTCAAATCAGATATTTATTGCTAAAAAACTCAAAACTCAAAACTCAAAACTCAAAACTCAAAACTCAAAACTCACAACTTCATCAAATATCAACAGCTAAAACCTAACTCCAATATCTTCCAATTAATTTAAACAATTCATAAAACTATGTCATTGGCTATCCCAACAACCTTCGTGTTGTCCTTTGGGCTGCTTTTTGCTTTCCGAAAAGTAGCTAAAAAGATAAACCTTGTCGATAAGCCTAACGAACGGAAGCACCATAAAGGCGTGATTCCGTTGGTTGGGGGTGTATCAATTTACTGTGCCATCTTTCTGGCGTCTGTTCTTTATCTTGAGCCGGACTCAGATGACTGGCTTTACCTGGCTTGTGGCGCCATATTGATTTCAATTGGTGTTCTGGACGACAAGTTTGATATCAGCTTTAA
Organism: Photobacterium sp. JCM 19050; assembly: GCA_001310455.1. Classification (GTDB taxonomy): domain Bacteria; phylum Pseudomonadota; class Gammaproteobacteria; order Enterobacterales; family Vibrionaceae; genus Parasalinivibrio. Next base: position 21,281 of record BAXG01000041.1, on the reverse strand, counting down.
GATCCGGCTTTTTGTCCAGGCTGGTATCTCGCTTGCAATGATCTTTGCTGCCGGTTTGAGCTTGGAGCACTTGGCGGAATTGCCGGAAATGTACCGGTGCATTTGCCCGCTTGGGTGAGCTACCTTGTTACTGTCATAGCCGTCATTGGCGCCATTAATGCCTTTAATATGGTTGATGGTATAGACGGTCTGCTTGGCGGGTTAGCATCGGTATCATTTGGTGCGCTGGCTGTTCTTTTTACGCTGAGTGGAGATCATTCTCTTGCAGAAAACTGCCTGATGTATATTGCAGCCTTGCTCCCGTACATTCTACTTAACCTTGGTATCCCTTTGGGGCAACGGTTTAAGGTATTTATGGGGGATGCCGGCAGTATGCTGATTGGCTTTACTGTGGTGTGGTTCCTTATACGAGCTTCGCAATCAATTCATACCGAGGCCATTCGTCCTGTTGCGGCATTGTGGATAATTGCATTACCTCTTATGGACATGGCAACAATTATGGTCCGCCGTGTTCGAAAGGGGCATTCTCCTTTCAGGCCGGACCGAAATCATCTGCATCATATCTGTCAGCGAATCGGTTTGTCTTCTAGAATGACCTTGGTTGTGATTTGCAGCTTAGCTTCGCTTTTTGCAGGAATGGGTATTGCTGGGGAAATTTATGGCATCCATGAAACGATCATGTTCGTGCTATTCCTTTCCTTGTTCGCAATTTATTTCGCAACGATCAGCTACATTTTCCGCATCACCTCCAAAGTTCGCTTTTGGCTGGGTAAAGCACCTTTACCTGAGGAGACGACGGCATAGCTTTTTTGCTCTACCAGCTTAAAGAAAGCCAAATCCCAAGCTATATAAATGGCCCAATAAAAGACCGTTGTTTAGCATTAGAACAGCAATTGCTGTTCTAATGCTGACAACAAGGCTCATCTTTCTCTTTCTGGTTCCATTCGCTGACAGCACTTTCAAAACGCCTGAATGCGTCGTCATCCCAACGGCAATTGATGCTAATAAGAACCAGCCGCTGCGCTTTACCTGCCGCGTCAAAAATTTGCAGTGTGCAACTTCCATCATCCTTATCCAAAATACTGATACCAATTGTCGATTTATCGGCGCCGTATTTATTGAGGCCAAAGCGAATATCCCCAAGATCATCCACTTCAAAGCAGAGTGCCCCCTCTCTGGGCAGCTTCCTTCCATCGACCTTGACGTGATCTCTACTCTGAAGGTGAGGAACTTCGCCGAAAATAAACAGTCCATCAGATTGGGTTAGATACAAATAGGCAAGTCGTCCACACATCTGTTCTTTGTGTTGCTTGAGATCTCGAAGCCGCCAGGCAAATCTAAACCGCTCGACGTTAAAACTGAAACCGGTGCCTTCATCAGAGGTGTCGCCGGGTTCAATTTTCAGGTCCTGTCTGTTTTGCCTAAGACAACGCGTTTCTTCTTCGAGTACCAGATAGATATCGCTCTGATCCTGTTTCAGCGCAAGAATATCTCCCTTTTGCATATGCTCAAGAATGGCTTTGAAACTGGCTTTCGACAGATGAAGGTCTGTTTCCGGAAGTGAGCCTCTTGGCAACCTTAACTCCCCGATATGGTCACCTGTGCGATAACTGATAAGGAGCTCTGAATCGAGGGTTTGAACCAGTGCTTCATCAAGCACTGGCGCTTCAATCTTGAGCTGAGCAAGCGCTAACAACAACTGGTTCGTTATTTCCCTGTCAATATGCTCAGGGACAGACAATGTGTGGTGCTCGAAACCCTGAATAAGATGTCTGTCGCATGGCAATAATGTTAATTCCCCACGTGGTTGCTCATCCTGAAAAACAGTGGCTTTTTCAGGCAAGCCATCACCCCACACGATACAAAGCCGGCTTAATTCCGGACTTGCCGTGATCCGCGACTCTTTCTGACTGCGTGCTATGGAGGAGAATACGTAGCCGTTAATACAAAACAGTTGAATATCGTGCAGTCCCTTCCCGCTATCTTCCGCTTTTACAAAAGATATCCGAGCTTCCTTTCCGTTAGAAACAAAAACCGTCAACCCATCTTCCCGGGGAATAAAGAGTATTTTGGAGGCGGGATTATCTTCCCCACGTTTGCAAAGTGCTGCAATTTCCAGCAGTGGATTCATCGGGAAATAGCTCTTATTCTTCATTTGTACCTCGGGTCAGGTAATTCAAAAAAGACCGAATTTCGCAATACTGCTTTTTGGGCAAGTTAAACCGTAGATAAAGCCCGGGTGCTTCCCCAGACTTCGCAGAGCGTTCAATAGGGGACTGACCAAACCGTTTATGAATAGAATCCACTTTCACTCGCTTGGATTTGCCGGTTAACAAGATGAGTTGCCCTTTCAGAAAAGCAAAAAGGGGATGGCGGGTAAACGCGTTAAATTGATTTGCCTCTCGGGAAGTATGGGCTAATGGCCGCAGCGTTTTGGGCTCCGGGTAATCGCATAGCCATGGAATAAGTCGGTTTCTCAATCCTGCAGGCAGACGAGCTCCGCCAGATAAAACTTGGGCATCAATATAGGGAAATGTAATTTTCATCGAGAGTGAACTCAGCCTGCCATCTTCCGGGGCCAGCATAGTGTTAAGGCGTGCTGCCAAAGTTTGGTGGGAGCAAATAAAGGCTCTGGAGTTGAGTAAAATCGTTCAAGGGCTTTATCCAATGACGCCGCAGAGTGCGCCAGTGGAAGTTGTTTGTTGTGGCGAAACTTTATGGTGGCTCTTATCCAGTTTTCGCAGGGAATTGTCACCGATTTACCTCGTTCATCAGCACCCAAACGCGACAACTGGCGAGATAAATCACCATGCGTGGCGCCATTCCTAATCCATGACGGACCGCTGTTTTGGTTAGATTTAACGTCGGTGGGAGGTAGTGCATCATCAGCCAATCATGCCCATGGAGGTAGTGGTGTCGCGTGGTGGAATAGTCGCTGTGGCCAATCATTTCAAGGACTTCATCAAGCGTAAGGTCTGTATTTAATCCTTTGTCATGGGCTCGAAGCCAATAATCAAACCTGGCTTTAATAAACTTCTGCGAATAAACCGTCGCTTCATATATTCCATCGCACAGTGAAAATGGCAGGTAGTATTGTCGCTCAAGAGAAATTCCCTGCCTCATAAGTACTAAGGCGCCACCGTGTCGAAGGTGATGAAATCGGGTGTTCTCGCCACAAACGGATTTAATCGCACGGGTGACTGGCAAAATATACCGCAGTGCCCGTTGAGATAAGGACTCATTGGCAAGTGCCAGAAGCGGCTGTGTGCGCCAAACCGAGTTCCTTTTCAAGGACAGCAACCAACTGAGCAATTGCGCTTCCATGGAGGGTAAAGCGACATAAAGGGTTCTGCGCTTGCGGTTTTTGGTTTGTCCTTCCGGAGTAGCACAGATTGTCAGCCTGAACACGTATTGATGGTGAGCGTAATGCACCACATCTTTTACGCGAAGGCGCAAAATTTCCCCTCTCCTCAATGCACCGTGAAATGCCAGGGACGCGGCAATGCGGGAGAACAACCACTGTGAAAAGCACAGTGGTTTCTCGCTATCCAGCCTTGCAAGAATCGCATCCAACTCTCCAGGTGTTACCAGGTCAGCATCAACATTTACCGGTTCGGTGCTGGCATTGAGATTATCAGTGTCGATGGCATCGGTAAGCGGCAGTTGAGCTGCGTACCTGATGAATCGAACCAGGTGTTTCCGTGTTGCAGGTGAGGGGGCATTCTCTACTACGTTTTCAACCCATGAGTTAAGCGCTGTATCATCAAGACACTGCGATTTGGAAAGCGGTGGGAGGTGCTGCTCAATATGCGTGTATACACGAACCGTACTCAGGGCCAAACGTGCTTTTTTAACTCCACCAAAGCGCAGCAGTTCAGCGGTAAAACACCAAAGCATTGGACCGAGAACATTGTCATCGGGCCAGTAAGCCGGGTTATATCTCTGGGTGTCATCAACGCTGTCTTTGACATCGGCAGCTATCAGGTGACGGTGCTCCCAGCGATTTTTACCCGTCCTGTTTGGCGTTTTGACGATTTGGTCATGCTCTAACACAGGATTGGCATAGATCGATTGATGATACGTACGAGATCTCTCCGGCGGTTGCTGGGTTGACGCAAATCTTGTCGGTGGCAGCGCAAACTGACTTTCAGGATACATCAAGTCGCGCATTAAAAAAGGCGAGACTGTTGATGCCCAGTAACTCAATGCAAGTTTACGAATGATGGCGAACTGGCAGCTATCAGGCATACGATAAAACGGGGTGTCACCTAAATATTGTTCGAGAGACGTCACCAGCTGATATTCTGTCAAAGAGGGGCAATCAATGCGTTGAAGCACCTGTTCTGTTCGGGGAAGCAATAGATAACGGACAAAATGGACTTGTTCAGGGTCAGTGCTAATATCGAATGACACTGTGGTTACACGGTATTTTTCAACTTTCCCCTGTCCTTTCAAAAGTGGAAGCAATACCGACAAGGGAAGCGGTGCCAGTGTAAACAACAGCTCGACGGCAGCCATACCTGGTGTCAGCGACTGACCGCTATCCAATTCATTGCCCAGCCGTCCTTCATGTTGTGAATAAAAACGGGAGGCCTCGTAGGAAAGACGTTGAAGCTCAGCTTGCAACGCATTTTCTCTGTCCCGATGCTCCGTCCTTGCTTTCTCTGGAATTTGCCAGCCTAAATGTTGGTGGAGATAGGCCACAACTGTATTCAATGCATTGCGATAGTACCTTTGCTTCCCTGTTGGATGGCATTGATTTGCCGTGTGATTTCTCGCTGCACTGTCGGGGTCAGTTTACGCCCAGTTGCAAAGTGTAATGAAGGCCAGTTATCCAGCACCCACTTGATTCCATTTTCGGCATCCTTATGGCTTGGGTAATTGAGTGCCGGATGATCAATGCTCCATTTTATGATCTCAGAGCTCGTTACCATTTCAACGGCTCCTCTGCCAGGCGGAGATGACGGGTTAATTTGTCGAGAAGCCGCTCCTCATTTTCAGATGAAGTGACAAAACCGTTCGCCGCTCCAAGCTGTTCTCCATCCAGTGCATGTCCCATCAGGCGATTCACCAGCCTGAGAGGATTCTCCCTCCAAAGCGCCTGTGCAAACGAGTGACGCAGTTGATAAGGGACAGCACCCCGGCAGTATTGTTGAAAAAAACGGCGCAATGTTTGAGGTGTAAGTTGGGTAGGGTGTCTGTTTTCTTTAATCAGAAATAACAGACTGTCCGGCAGCGCCTGCCTGAGAATGCTTAACCGCATTCGATCTGCATGTGCCTCATAGCGGAGCAGGGTATCTTCCATCCAGTGGCTTAAATACAACGGCCTGAATACACCTTTATCACGCACAATCGTACGACGATGAAAAAGACTCTGGCGCTCAGGACTTATCGAATGTGTCGGTCGCAACCCGCTGGTTGCAATGAGATGAAGGGCAAGAGTGAGACTCAAAGAGTTGTGATACGCAATCCATTGGGTTTTATTTGCCCGACGGGAAGGCCGAAGCTTATTGCATTCTCGCCGCATTGCTTTGAGTGCTGTGATGACATCCGATTGAGGAAGTGCCCGCTGACTGCCGTAAGACAGTATCTGGCAATCCACATACCAACATGGTTACCCTCTTGCAGTTTCCTCTCAGGGATCCGTCCAGGTGTTTCCGTTAAATAAGCCGCAATGTTGTCGGCCTGAAGCAATCCAAGCCACACATAAGAATCTTCGACGATTAGGAATTTAAGCTTGTTCGGCAATGCAGATTGAAGGCGGATCAAATACTTGTTAATTGCCTGGAATAAATCGTATCTCAGGACATCGCTGTCCAACTGCTGATAATGGTGTCCTGCTCGCTCCCCAATGCCTGATAGCCCCGTCAGCCAAGCTCGTGCCAGAGGATTCAATGCCGCATCAGACATGGCACATTTCCGGATATAGTGTCGCCATGTCCGAAGATGCATTGCAGGATACGCAGACAGCTGATTGCTGAACGCATCATGGGCAGTTGAAAAGCGTGCCTTACCCGGTGAAACCATGTCTTGCCATTGTAGCCAGCGCTTGTCACTGAGGAGTGGCTTGTCAGCGGGAATTGATCTCACCGCATCAGCGCATAGTCGGTTTAGCATGGGAGGAAGCGGTAACCACATCGTTTCACTTGAGTCAGATTCTTCTCGTGAAAAAGCGATTTCCAAGGTGGATTGTTTGCCGATGATCCGGATTCCGCCATGTTGCAGAGGCGCTTTTCCGCTTACCCTTACCCATCGCCGTTCTTTATTCATGGCATCTCCGCAGACCCAATTGAGCAAGAGATTGGCTAAAAGTGTGTGATGGACGGTTGAGTGAGCCACTTCATCAGCATGATGAGCGCATCTGATGCATCAGGAAGTGGACTTCCCGGCGCCTGTTTCCGATTTCTTCTTTGCAGTGCCCGTTTATTCGCTGTCATCGGCACCTTTTCGCAAATTTGATGGAGAGAAACCGGCAAGATCCGCAATGGTTTTGTTTAGTGGTGGTTTGACACCCAGCGCTTTCAGGGAGCGAGAAATCGCGTTGCACCGAGGTGCCAAACCGTCAGTTTTTCGCCGGGTCAGTGCTGGCTCTAAAAGCAGGAGAGTGGCAACAAGCTGTTGTAATTCTTCGTGAGATCCGGGTTCATGGATGATTACGTGTAGTTTCTGAGTATGAATACCAGGATGGGAAAGCAAAAACTCCGCCGCTGGATTGGGGTTCAGCCAACCGTATTGTCCACTTGAGTATTCGATGACGTGGAAAGGGAAAGAGGAGAGTAAGACACCAAGTTGGGCCGTACTGATCGCCTCGTGCCATTCAGGGTTGAACTTCAAAAGTGTTACCGGCGCTTTATCAAGCAGCTCGCAAACGAAAGGGTCTGAATGCAAGCACTCTTTTGTGTATGAGATTTGTTTAATTCGCATCGCCACGCAATTTCAGTTTTGCCTAAAATTTGTCCATTTTTATAGTCGCGTGTCAAATTTAAGATATGAGAATGTGCGCAGTGCTAAGTTTTTGATGATATTTGATTTTTAGTGGGGAACTCCACAGAGCATGACGACACTGCCAGAGCGTTGGATTTGGCTGATGCGTATAGATTTTGACGGTAGAACCTTATGTTGACGTGGAGTGTGCTCTCCCGCTTATCCGGGATTTAGCTGTAAGTTCTTTCCCTCGCTAAAAATGGGTTGGACCCAACAGTTAGCAACTATTCTTCGACATTGACCATCTTTTTTGCGACGAAAATATTTTCCTGATCAACCAGGTAATCCACCATGCGTGTGAAATGTTCATTCTTGCCAGCCTGGAGAACGGCGAGCGGTGTGTCCTTGATAAAAGTGGATTGTTTTGCTGCCGCTTTTCTTAACGCATTCATGCCTTCTAAACCTGCTTTTTCCCGGGCAATAGCAAGCGCTTCACCTGATGGTACAGCGTTTTCCAGAGGGACATACTGCGGATTGAGCAGCCAAAAACAGATCTCCCAACCGGATCGGGTTGTACTCAGACGTGACAAGTTGGCCTGCAGAGCCGGATAAATGTCCGCGGTATTGTTGAACTGGAACAGGGGGTAGAGGTAAGCTCGACCGTATTGCACGCTAAGAATGTCATCGCGCTCGCGCATACGTTGCAAGGACCGGTGGTAGTTTCCTTCAAGTCCAAGGATCTTAGCTGCCTGTTCATTGCTTACAAACTCATGTTCACGCAGCAATGCGTTCCGCTTATCAACGTATCGTTTCAAGTTGGTGATCTCTGAAAAAGTTGCCATCTCGAAAGCCAAATCATACTGAAGCGCAAACAAGGCTTCACGCTTTTCTTTTAGTACTTCGTCGCTAATGCTATCTGCAATTCTGTTGGCTTTCTCCAGTAACGCACGAAGTTGGGCTAACTCACTGTCATCCGATATGTTTTCAACCCAACTTACCATTCGTTGAAACCCCTGAGGGATATTGGGAGGAGAAGAATTCTTTGTTTCCAGTCCGGTTTTCAAAAGCAACTGACTCAGTATGAGCTTAAGCGCCTCATCTTTTATCTCTTCACCACCGAGTGTCGAGTTTTGGATATCGTCTGGTGACAAACGCTTGTCAGATGGCATGGCAACATCTCCTCAGTACTATGAACCTTCGTCATGGTAGTAAGTGTAGTTTTAACTAGAATAAATCCAAAAAATACACAGAGCGCAGATCGTCAATTTTGGGAAAACATGTCGCCTTTGGTGAAGTGATTCGTGGAGAGTGGTCATTGCTATAGGGCTGAAATGGTGGGCGAATTTAAAAAAATAGCAATCAGACAAAAGGAGTAACCCCTTTGTCTGATTGCTTATCCGTTAACAGCTGTTGGACATCATTGATTCAAATGCCCCGCCATCGTGACGTGCTGCGTTCACCACGTAAGGTGCATAAACATCGAACAACATGCGCGTAGAGCTGTGCCCAAGCAGGCGGGAAACAAAAAGCGGATTTTCATGCGCCGCCAGATGCAAAACCGCAGCCGTATGTCGGGTCTGGTAAGGCCGGCGTTTACGAAGACCTGCAGTTTTTAGTGTCGGGTACCAGATGACAAGGCTTACATAACGGGTGTCGAGAGGACAGCCATTGTCCCGGGTAAAAACAAAATCCCCTTCAGCTGACGCAATAGCGCGGGTCAGTGCATCCCGGACAGTGGGTGACATTGGAATGTTACGGCGCGAGCGGGGCGTCTTTACATCGGACAGTTCGCCATTAACCCAGTTTTGACGGATGCGGATAAAACCATGGTCAAAATCGATGTGGGATTTGGTCAGGCCATGCACTTCACAGCTTCGCATGCCGGTATAAAAACGAACGATGAAATAGTCCCTCCACTCAGAAGGAACGTGCCTCAAAAACTGGTTGACCTCATCAACAGTCAAAGGGTCCGGATCCCCGCGCTGTTCTTTCAAATCGCGCAGGCGCACCAGGGGGTAGGAAAAGTCGTGGTCGACTGCAGCATGTCCAATGATGGTTTTCAGTTGCACAATCACATCGTTCACAGAACGGTTCGCAAGGCGTCTCTCACCGTTATCTTTAGTCAGTGAACAAAGGTGCGCGCGGAATGCTTCCGCTTTTGCCATATCAATATCAGCAATAAGCGTTTGCCCGAAGTACGGAAGCAGATAGCGGTTGAACATCCCTTCAATGCTGCGAGCATAACTAGGCTTCCAGCGGTGGAGCTGGCGTTGTCGCCAGTCCTCATAGTAGCTGTCAAAGTAGGGTATGGCTCCGGGTACACGATTCTCTCTGCGAAGAGATTCAAATACTTCAATTTTTCTGCTGTTTGGGAAAAATTCTCGGTAATTGAACGTACCAAGTGCCAGCTCAGCATTTGATTTTTTTCAGTACCGCTTTGGCGCGTTTGATGTTGGCTGGGGTGGCTCTAAGACCCGATGTTTCTCGGAAACGTTTTCCGAAAACACAAAGGTCATACTGGATAATGTTGTTGGGACGAATACGAATATTTGCCATAGTGCGACTCCTCACGCTAGGCCAGCGCGGCGCCATGGCGTATACTGCCGGACGTCGGCTGGTTTGGGGTTAAAGGTTCTCGACAGCCGATACGGGCCGGTGTGGCTGCAACCACACCGGTCCACTGCCTGTGCAACAGATGCACGTCTCATTTCTTACTTTAGCAAATGCTGTATATTTGTACAGTTATTGTTCGTCTTTTGTGCTCACCTGCATTTTCTCTCCACAAAATCGGTTTCCACAGCAAGAGATCAGCCAGTTAGTTGTTGTCTACATAATCCGACAATTAAGCCAACATGATGAGCAGCGCCTTTAGTTTCTGATGTTGATTAATGAACGATTATTGCAGTAGAAAAACGGTAGCGGGTTTAGATTTAGACGGTTTGCGTATTACAAATGGTTTCATGATCACAATTTTGTAAACCGTGACTTTTCACGTTGTATTCTTGGAATTAAAGGTTGAAAAGTCCAGTTCGGACTTCATTGGGATAAGGAAAGTGAATAAGTTGCTAGGAGTTACAAAGGACGCATATGTAATATCAGAAACAATACACACAGGAAGGGTGAATTGAACAAGTATTAAAAGCCTGTATTTTTGTTTGGCTGTCTGCGAGGTAAATATGGGCAAGTCTATTCTAGTGGTAACTCATGGTATGGGTGAACACACGGCCGCTGCATTAGAGAAAACCGTCGTTGACGCCGCAAACACGACACTAAAAAGATATAATTCAACTAAGCATATTAATTTCGAAGACCATGTGGATGTATTTCCCATTGCGTATAATCATATCTTTGATGAAGAAAGGAAACGGATTGAAGCAAGTGCCCAAAGTATAGGTAACTATTTTAAAGGGCAACTTCCTAATAAGTTCATTGCTGAAATTGTGAATTTTGAGAGCAATGTTGGCAAAGACACTTTTTTCAACACCCACATATTGGATGTGATTCTGTATGCAGGTTTACATGGTGAAAAAGTTAGATTGCATCTTGCTGCTGAGTTTGCCAAAGTTTTGGTGCACAGGACGTCGGGACGGCGACTTCATGTGATGGCACACTCTTTGGGCACTATCGCTATGCACGATATGCTGGCTAAAACCTATGGAGACACCGGCGCCAAAATCCCACCTAGAAATAAAATAGATTCGCTATGGATGATTTCGAATGCCAGCTATCTGTTTTTCAAAGTGAACGAAAAATTATTGAAAACTGGAATTGACCCTTTTTCAACCATTGTAAAACCTAGTCGGGGTGATGCAGGTTGTGTGACAGACTATTACAATGTTTTTAATAAGTTCGACCCACTAACCTGGTTTTTGCCCTTCAACCCTGACGTTGATAAAAACTGGGTTGATCCGGTCACCTTAGAGAAAAACTTTCATTCACTTAGAACAAAGCAACTCTTTTCAACGAAAAACCCCCATTCATTGGAGGAGTACCTGAAGAATCCCACTGTCTCTGCTCAATTTCTCTACCGCATCATGCCGGAAGAGGGCTTTCCTATTGATGTCGAGGAGTTGATGGCGGTAAACGGGAAGATAAAACCCAAATTGGGTGCGCTTCCGGGAAAGGGTGGTCACTCTGTTGAAAATCTGAAGGATCTCTTTGACCTACTCAAGACTTACAAAGACTTTTTCAGTGAGTGAGAGGAGGAGCCAAGATGAAATTTTTTTATGTGCTCATTGCGATGTTTTGTTTACTGAGTGCTTTCTCCTCTCAGGCTGTTGTATGTCCCCAGGGCGAGAATAACGTTGGTTTTAAAAAGCTCACTAAACTTTCACAAGACTTCGGCAAAGCGCTGGTGGAAGGGCCGAAGACCATTCTTGAAACAAAAGCGTTGCTTTGGATTAATGAAGTGAAATCCAGCGCATCAGATATCGACACACTGTTGCAATTTGATGAGGGAAAAACCGCACTTTCTCTTGTGGAAGAGTTGGAGCGCAATACTTTCCTTTCTGAGCAATGGCTGGCAGGGGGAGCCCCTGAAAATGTAAATAAACTTGTTGGACTGTACTACCGCAAGCCGGCTTTCCTGAGCGAAGACCCAGATGAAATTTACGTTGATGTTAAAAATGGCAAAGTGACATTAAATCTGGATTCGATGAAGCACAAAGGATGTCGCGTTTATTTAATGGGCTGGTTGATGCTATTAATGCCTACAAGGAAATTGCGTTTCAACGCAACGCGCAAGTAGTGTCGGATCTCGCTATTGAGTACGGCAAACAGTGGAACCAGTATTTTGATGAAGGTCGCTCTCAAACAATCATTGACCGTCAATTCACAGCTGGGGTTTACAGTGATGAATTAAGCTCTCAAAATTTTGTATTGCCGCCTAAATATCAACTTTTTCTTGCTCACCCCAGTGTGTTGATGGAGTACATCGGTGATGCCAATGATGGCAGTCAGTTTGAAGCCGCACTGGCAGTAGAATGGCTGGGTATTAATGCTTGGCAAAGCTGTTTCGGGGCAGATTTTGCCTGTGGGGCTTCGCTAGTGAGTACATATTCTGATCGGGCAGGAGTGGATGACATAGGCCATGGACTAATGCTTCACGTGAATAACAGCTATTCCTTTGGAGCAACAGTGCGCGATGGTGAGGTTGGGTACTTCATTACAGTAGATTTGTTGAAAGCCTTCGAGGATAAGAAAACGGAAGTGAAAGCTTGGCAGAAGAAAGCTAATGAGTTTTTTGGGCAGGAGACGAACCAGTGAATAAGTCATTAGAAATGCCAGTGATATCGCCTTTACCTATAAAAACCAAAAGGCAACCGTTTCGCATTCAGATTTGGCGCTGGGTAACGTTCGTACGCCAATGGGAATTGGTTGAGAACTGGGCCTATGAATATAAAGGTCATCGGTACGTCATTCCTAAAGGCTTTGTGTTCGATGGTGCATCCATTCCTAAGCCTCTTTGGTTTATTTTGTCTCCGACTGGACTCCTTCTGGTTCCAGGACTAATTCATGACTTCGGTTACCGGTACATGTATCTATGGGAGGTAGATACCGCATCACCCACGGGATATAAAAAAGCGCGGAATTGTCCAGAGCGTGGTCCCTGGGATGACCTTTTTCGGGAGGTAAGCTTAGATGTTAATGGGACCAAAGTTATCAGCTTTCTGGCGCTTGTCGCCTCAAGCTTGGTGGTGGAAGGGCTTGGCGACAGAACCGCGAGAGAAATGCTGAGGATATCTATCCGCAAGAAACCGACGGTGCCTAACTGTGCATTGGAGGTGGTCACGGCTAAGCTGTTCCATCGGAGATTCCTTAAGCATATTGTTGCGTTCGGCGTGAATGAAAGAATGACATTCTTCCGTTGCTTAGATAGTTTCATCGTGTGGCGTCAAGTCCAATTTTTATTCTAATTTAAGGCGGTTTATATGACCTCAATTCCGGAATGTTGGAAGCTACGACTCCAAAATCTCGTCAAAGCTCAGGATAAACTGTCTCACTTTCGTCTCTTTGTTATGAGTGATGATGGTAAATCTTTGATATTGAGGTAATACTGGGTTTTCTACTCTTGCGGCCAACAGAGAGGTCTCTCCGCCAACCAATTGACGTGATTTATAGCATCGGTGTCTATTTCAACAGAATTTGACGCGTGTCGCACGAGCGGCATTTATTTGACTCGTGGAAAAGGCAGCTTTTTGACATCTCAAATTTGTCTCTGCGCTGGAAACGCTTGTCTTAGTTGGGCTCGATGGTTTCTGTTACTTTTCAACAGATTATTTTACTTTAACAATCAGATCTTATTGAGTGTTTTCACATCAATAAGCAATAAATACCATATGACCAGTTTTGAATTAATAACAATCAATGTTGGCTATGGACTTCCTCATTACTTTTGTTCTGGCAACGACCTATATCTTCATTGGGAGAAAGGTTGCCTATAAAGTTGGGCTTCTAGATCGGCCTGATGCACGTAAAAAACACGTAGGTGCAATTCCCCTTGTCGGGGGATTGCCATTTGCCTGACGCTTGTTTACTACCTTTACTTCAATAGCGAAATTATAGAAAGTGCCCACTTGTATATGCTTTGCATTTCAACCTTGACGATAGTTGGTGCCTTGGACGACAAATATGAAGTCAGTTACAAGTTGAGAATGGCTATCCAGCTTGGGTTATCGATTGTGATGATGCAGTATGCAGAACTGAAGTTGGAATCTTTCGGCAACCTTTTGGGGTTTGGCGATATACACCTTGGTCCGTTTGCCTATGTGGTTACTGTGCTAGCCGTGGTGGGGGCGATCAATGCTTTTAATATGGTTGATGGTATTGATGGGCTTTTGGGTGGATTATCATTGGTGACATTCAGCACGCTGGGTGTTTTGCTAGTGATGGATGGTAATCATAACCTGGCATACTTCTGTGCAATTATCTCCGTTGCAATGATGCCGTATATCCTTATGAACTTGGGGTTGTTGGGGCGCAGGCGTAAGGTCTTTATGGGCGATGCCGGGAGTATGCTGATTGGGTTTAGCGTTATCTGGTTTATCCTGTCTGCTAGTCAGGGGGAGGGGACTACGTTTATCAACCCTGTCACTGCGCTTTGGCTCATCGCAGTACCTTTAATGGATATGGCAACCATCATGATTCGCAGGATTCGCAAAGGGCACTCACCATTTAAGCCGGATCGCGAACACTTGCATCACATATTCCAGCGGTTGGGGATGACGAGAAGTCAAACCCTTGCGACTATATGCTTAATTGCCCTGCATTTGCCGGCGTTGGTATCTTGGGTGAGTACATGATGGTTCCTGAAGTTATTATGTTTTCACTGTTTATGTGCAGTTTTGCCATCTATTTTTCCTTGGTGAATTTCGCCGGTAAGCGCACAAGCGACGAGAGCATTGCTGTCTAAGCTTGCTTGGTTCGCAAACGCAAGAGCTTTTGGGTTTTGACCGGAAGCTCTTGTTTATTTTAACAAGTGCAGGATTTTTTCATTGCTTTCGAATGTCTCTAAATATCTTTGTTTGCTGGTCTTAGTCGGAATGACAGGTTGTACTGTGCTCGCATTACCAGAATTGTCCGGTCCAGCCATACCGGTTCAAAGCGGGGAAGGGCAACCAGCCGGTTCGGTGGTACACCAGAAGTAACGCCTCCTTTCATGGACTACGGGTTTTCTGCTATTGACAACAATTTCGAATTTACCCTTACAATGACTCACCACTCACCACTCACCACTCACCACTCACCACTCACCACTCACCACTCACCACTCACCACTCACCACTCACCACTCACCACTCACCACTCGCCACTCGCCCCTTTTCCCGCTATCATCCCCATCCCAATCCACAGTCTGAATAACCTTTAGTACCATGAGAATTGCCTTAGGCGTTGAATATAACGGCGCAAATTACTACGGCTGGCAGCGCCAGCAGGAAGTCCCGAGTGTCCAGGCCGAGCTGGAAAAAGCACTGTCAAAAGTGGCGGCTCAGCCAATCGAAGTACAGTGTGCAGGGCGCACGGATGCCGGCGTTCATGGTACAGGGCAGGTTGTGCACTTTGATGTGGATGTTAACCGTTCATTGAGCGCGTGGACGATGGGGCCAACACCAACATGCCGGGGGATATCGCTGTGCGCTGGGCTAAGGAAGTTCCTGATGACTTCCACGCACGTTTTAGTGCTACCGCCCGCCGTTACCGCTATATCATTTTCAACCATAACCTGCGTCCGGGCATCATGAGCCAGGGGGTCAGTCACTACCATGGTGAGCTGGATGAAACGCGTATGCATCAAGCCGGACAGTTCCTGCTTGGTGAGAACGACTTCACCTCATTCCGTGCCGTGCAATGCCAGTCAAAAAGCCCGTGGCGAAATGTTATGCACCTGAAAGTGACCCGACATGGGCATTATGTCATCGTCGACATCAAGGCAAATGCGTTCGTTCATCATATGGTACGCAATATTGTCGGCAGCCTGATAGTAGTAGGCAAGGGCGAGCAGGAGCCCGAGTGGATTAAGTGGCTGTTGGAGGCAAAAGACAGAAAGCTGGCGGCAGCACCGCAAAGCCGGGAGGCCTGTACCTGGTGGATGTTGATTACCCTGAAATGTTTGAGCTGCCGGTGGTACCGATTGGCCCACTGTTCTTGCCGGATTAAGCGTCACTTCTTATTAATTGGCGTGATGAATGCGTCGGGGTTAAAACACAGTTACAAATTGGCAGGAAAAGGGCGATGAAAGCCAGATTTTTTCCTGCCATTTTTTGTTATATTTCTGCAAGTTTGGGTAGGGAATGTCCGAAAAGGGTAAATATTGAGCACATTTCCAATAGGTACAACCAGTTTTTTATCCCAAGCTGGCACAGTTTGTGTTTTAATCACGGACTGCATATTCCAAGGAATTTTGGCTTCAGCCCCCTTTGCGACTCACGCTTTTCTCCGGGCTGGGGTATCAACTAAAAAGGTCATCCATGAGCTGGCTTGAAAAGATTCTTACTAAAAGCAACATCGTAACATCTCGAAAAGCGTCTATCCCAGAAGGGGTTTGGACCAAATGTACAGCCTGTGACCAGGTGCTGTACCACAAAGAGCTAGAGCGCAACCTCGAAGTGTGCCCTAAGTGTGACCATCACATGCGCATGAAGCACGCCGTCGCCTGGAAACCTTCCTTGATGAAGGTGAGCGTATTGAGCTGGCGTCGGAGCTAGAGCCTAAAGATATTCTTAAGTTCCGTGACTCCAAAAAGTATAAAGACCGTATTCATACAGCCCAAAAGAGCAGTGGCGAGAAAGATGCCCTTATTGTCATGAAAGGCACCCTGCTGGGTATGCCGGTAGTGGCATGCTCATTTGAGTTTGCGTTTATGGGCGGCTCTATGGGCTCTGTGGTCGGTGCCCGTTTTGTTAAGGCTGTTGAACAGGCAATGGAAGACGAGTGTGCGCTGGTATGCTTTTCTGCCAGTGGCGGCGCCCGTATGCAGGAAGCCTTGCAGTCTCTGATGCAGATGCAAAAACCAGTGCTGCGCTTGAGCGCCTGTCACAAAAAGGTCTGCCATTTATTTCTGTGCTGACTGACCCAACGATGGGCGGTGTGTCTGCAAGTCTTGCCATGCTGGGTGATATCAATATCGCAGAGCCAAAGGCACTTATCGGGTTTGCCGGCCAGCGCGTAATCGAACAAACAGTACGTGAAAAACTTCCTGAAGGTTTCCAGCGTTCTGAGTTCTTGCTCGATCATGGTGCTATCGATATGATCGTAGACCGTCGCGAGATGCGTCAGCGAGTCGGTGCCATTATTGCCAAGCTGACCGGACAGCCATCACCACTGGTGGTACCGGTTGAACGTCCGTTTGAGGAAGAGGCACCGGAAGACAGCGGCGAAGAGCAAGAAGCTCAACAAGATAACGCTTAAGTATTCCCTGATTTTGCAGCCCGGTTCCTACCGGGCTGTTTTGGCTTAGGATGCCGTAAATGCCTCAGAAACAATCTAGTTCCGTGTTGGAAAACAACACCTGTGCGTCTGTAAAACCTACCGCAGCCTCTTCATTGCAAACCTGGCTCCAATACCTTGAACACCTCCACACCAGCGCCATTGATCTCGGCCTTGACCGGGTAAAAGCCGTAGGTGTGAAAGCAGGGCTTCTCAATCCCGCACCTAAAGTCATCACTGTTGCCGGCACCAATGGGAAGGGGTCAACCTGTGCGATGCTGGAAGCCATATTAATGGATGCCGGCTACCGCGTGGGCGTTTACAGCTCTCCTCACCTGGTCCGGTACAATGAACGTGTTCGTATTAACGGGAAAGAGCTGGAAGATGCTGACCATGCTGGCGCATTCAACGAAGTGGAAGATGCCCGTGGCGCTATCAGCCTCAGCCTTTTCGAGTTTGGCACGCTGGCAGCGTTGTCCCTGTTTAAGAGCAACAATGTTGATGTGGTGATCCTGGAAGTCGGGCTCGGCGGTCGCTGGATGCCACCAATATTGTGGATTCGGATGTCGCTGTGATCACCAGCCTTGCCGTGGACCACGTTGACTGGCTTGGTGATGACATCGAAAAAATCGGTTTTGAAAAGGCCGGTATATTCCGCTCCGGGCGTCCTGCCGTTTGCGGGCAACCCACACCGCCTGCCAGCGTTGCTGCCCACGCCGATGATATTGGTGCAGAGCTTTACCAGGTTGGCTACCAGTTCACCTATGAGCAGAAGGGGGAGCACTGGGACTGGCACTCCGGCACGTTCGACTTGCCAAACCTCCCTGTACCCAGCCTTCCGCTTCCCAACGCTGCAACAGCGGTGATGGCTTTAGGTTTGGTCGGCCTGGAGATCAGCGACGAAAACATTGTCCGTGGGCTGAAAAAACGTCCGCCTGGCAGGCCGGATGGAAAAGGTGTCAGAAAAGCCGGAAGTGATCCTGGATGTGGCACACAACCCGCATTCAGCGGCTTACCTTGCTGAGCAGCTTCGCCGTCGCGTGAATGGATCCGGTAAACAAAACGTTCATGCCGTTATTGCCATGCTGCATGACAAGGATATCGGTGGAACCATCGAAGCCCTCAAGCCGGTGGTCGACAGGTGGTACCCGGCATCACTTGTTGGTTCCAGGGCTGCAAATGCCTCCGAACTGGCGGGCTTCCTTCCTGAAGGAACGGCGTCATTTGACACACCTGAAGCGGCATTTGATGCGGCTGTGTCTCAAGCCGGTGAGGCTGACATAGTAATTGTATGTGGCTCGTTTTACACTGTTGGCCAAGTATCAAATTACCTGAAAGTACAGAAAAACCGTGGCGAGTAAATTTCAGAAAAGATTGACCGGTACTATTGTGCTGGTCACCCTTGGCGTGATTATTTTGCCGGACCTGTTTGACGGCCAGAAGCAGCATGTGGAGGAGGCGTTTGACAGCATTCCTTTGCAAGAGCCTGTGGACGATAAACTGACAGGTACGGAAATACTTGCGCCCAGGGAAGTGGAAGTGAATTTACCGGAAGATCCGGTTTCAGTGACGGTTGGGGAGCCGGAAAACACAGAAACCTTTACTGTGGCGGCGACAGATGAAGCGCAGCAGGCTGAACCTGATGAAGGTTCACAGGCGTCTTCCGCTGGCGCATGGATCATTCAGTTGGGCGTATTCCGCAACCATGACAACGCTGTAAACCTGGCTGACCGTCTCAGGGACAAAGGCTACCGTGCCCAGGTCATTCCCAACCACGCTCAGGCAGGTAAATTGACCCGAGTTATTGTTGGCCCTGACGTGTCTAAAGACAAGTTGGAAGGCATGACAGGCAAACTGGAATCCCTGACTGGCTGAAAGGCCAATTGCTCAAATTTAACCCGATAAACCCATAAGAAAACGTTTGCGTCGCGTATTTTTCTGATAGAATGCGCGCGCAGTGACCCGGAAAGACAATAAGAATGAATTGGATCGACTATGTGATCATCGGCATTATCAGCTGCTCTGCGTTGATTAGCCTGATCCGTGGATTTGTAAAAGAAGCGCTCTCTCTCGTTATCTGGTTTGCCGCATTTTTTATCGCCAGCAACTTCTATCCGCAACTTGCTGTGTACTTCACTAATATCAAAGATGAAGTTATCCGAAATGGCAGTGCGATAGCGGCGCTGTTTGTTGCCACCCTCATTGTGGGTGCGGTGGTGAACTACGTGATTGGCCAGTTGGTACAAAAAACCGGCTTGTCAGGTACTGACCGCATGTTGGGCATTGTATTCGGTGCAATAAGAGGCGTTCTGATCGTCGCCGCACTGCTCTTTTTCATGGATTCCTTCACCAGCCTGTCGAATGAAAGCTGGTGGAAGTCATCAGAGCTGATTCCAAGCTTTGGTGTGATTATCGAGTGGTTCTTCAAATACCTTGAGAGCAACTCCAGCTTTATACCCGGCATCACATGATGCCGGTTTAACCGGTGCAACAAGGAACATCAGACATGTGTGGTATTGTGGGAATTGTGGGGGATACCCCGGTCAATCAGGCAATTTATGATGCGTTGACAGTATTGCAGCACAGGGGACAGGATGCTGCGGGTATCGTAACGATAGACAACAACCGGTTCAGGCTGCGTAAGGCGAACGGTCTGGTCAAGGATGTATTTGAGCTCAAGCACATGCAACGTTTGCAAGGTACGGTCGGAATAGGGCATGCCCGCTACCCGACAGCCGGCAGTTCCAGTGCCTCTGAAGCCCAGCCTTTTTATGTGAACTCCCCTTACGGCATTACATTGGCCCACAACGGTAACCTGACCAACGCCAATGACCTGAGAGAGTCACTGTTTGAACAGGACAAGCGCCACCTCAATACCACCTCTGACTCCGAAGTCCTTCTTAATATCCTGGCCCACCAAATTGACAAAGCCGTTTCCCACCCCCTGACTGAAACCGATGTGTTTAATGCCGTGACGGCATTGCACAAGCAGGTGCGTGGTGGCTACGCCGCAGTAGCAATGATTATCGGGCACGGCCTGGTTGCTTTCCGCGACCCCCACGGTATCCGACCACTTTGTCTGGGTAAGCGCGAAATCAATGGCAGGACGGAGTACATGGTTGCATCCGAGTCAGTTGCACTGGATGCGGTAGGCTTTGATTTCGTCCGTGACATCACGCCGGGTGAAGCGGTGTACATTACTTTTGACGGTCAGCTCTTCACGCACCAGTGTGCTGAAAACCCGAAACTGAACCCGTGTATCTTTGAATTCGTCTACTTCGCTCGTCCAGATTCCTTTATCGACAAGATTTCTGTCTACGGTGCCCGTGTCCGTATGGGCCAGAAGCTGGGTGAAAAAATTAAGCGGGAGTGGGATGACCTGGATATCGATGTTGTTATCCCTATCCCGGAAACATCCTGTGATATCGCCCTGCAAATTGCCCAGGTACTGGACAAGCCATATCGCCAGGGTTACGTGAAAAACCGTTATGTAGGCCGGACATTTATCATGCCGGGCCAGCAACAGCGCAAGAAATCAGTGCGCCGCAAGCTTAACGCCATTCGTTCCGAGTTTAAGGATAAATCTGTACTGCTGGTGGATGACTCCATCGTTCGTGGCACAACCTCCGAACAGATCATCGAAATGGCACGTGAAGCCGGTGCCCGCAAGGTGTACATGGCATCAGCCGCACCGGAAATCCGTTTCCCCAATGTCTATGGTATCGATATGCCAAGCGCCAATGAGCTGATTGCCCATGGTCGTGAAGTGCATGAAATTGGCGAGATGATCAAAGCTGACGGCCTTATCTTCCAGAGCATCAGCGACCTGGTTGAAGCGGTAGGTGAGGGCAACCCGGATATCCAACAGTTCGAAACCTCGGTATTCAGTGGCGAATATGTCACCGGTGATATCGACCAGAGTTACCTCGACTATCTGGCTGCACTTCGGAACGATGATGCTAAGACAGTAAGGGAGCAGCAGCAGGAACTGGTCAACTTGGAAATCTACAACGAGAGTTAGGTTTCAGATAAGTAGGCAGAAAGTCAAAAAAGGCGCATTAATTTGCGTCTTTTGTTATTTTGCATTGACTGACTTTGTTCTCATTTTTGAGTGAGGTAAAATGACACATCAGCAGAATCAACAATCCGTGCATATTTCGCCTTTGGGGGTGTAACCCAAGGGCGGTAGCGTGTCTGAACGAAGTTGTTTCTTAAATCATTGAACACAACAGCAGGGAAATCGCATGAACATCCTCATTTTTAAAGGGCTTAGCGAGCACTAGTAGAGACTGAACTAAACAGAAATATCCCGATCACATCATATTTTTAATCATTCAAAACGGATCAGGTTGTTGATCATTTTCATTGATTTCTAATGGTTCCTTTATCATAAGGAGCCTAAAAATGGATGAACTGTCTAACCCATTTATGTA
>BAXG01000040.1 GCA_001310455.1 Photobacterium sp. JCM 19050 | reverse complement strand
TCGTCAAAACAGCGCCTTGACTGAATGCCAATCAACTCTCGCTGAAAACTGCATCTTGAGGTGGCTTGGGAATAACAGGATCCCATTATGAAGCGACTGTTCTCTCTGGCACTGACTTGCCTCTTTTTACCCTTCACCGTCTCCGCTGCGCAGACATGGGCAAACGATGGCAGCCCGGCAACCGTTGTTGAATTGTTTACCTCAGAAGGGTGCAGCAGTTGCCCGCCAGCAGACCGGGTGTTAGGCAGCCTGAAGGAGGAATCCGGCCTTTGGGAAGAGGTTATCCCCCTGGCTTTTCATGTCGATTACTGGGATTACCTGGGGTGGAAAGACCGTTTCGCGCGCACCGAATTCTCTGTCCGCCAGAGAAACAAAGTCAGGGAAGGTAAAGCCAAAGGCACCTACACACCCGGCTGGTTTGTTAATGGTCATGAATGGACCGGCTTTTTCAGCCGTAAACCGGTTCCTACAGGCGTGGGAAATCCGTCAGGAAAGTTGGAAGCCACACTCGATAACGCCACCCTGTCGATAAAGTACGTGCCTGATACATCAGCTCGCCACCATAGCCTGACAGCACATATCGCACTTCTGGCCATGAATCAGGTAACTGAAATCAAACGGGGTGAAAACCGGGGTAAATCACTGACGCATGATTTTGTGGTTATCGACTTTGCCCGGCTTCCTTCCTCCGGGCAGACTTGGACGCATGCTATCCCCGGTGGAGTGAAAGCCGATGCCCTCGCCGTTTGGCTTACCCCGGGAGAAACCGGCTCTCCGATTCAGACCGTCGCCGGGTGGATAGCCAGTAAGTAACCAGTCAAAGTTACTTTGCACTATGTAACCTATTTTAGTTACTTTACTTGATGTAACCCAAATAAGTTACTTATACTGAACACACCAACGTTCAGTACCGGATAGAAGATGACAACACATGCTGTTTTGACCGGGGACATAATCCAGTCAAGAAAACTGAATGCTGAGAGCTTTTCGCAGGTTCTCGCCACACTGGAAACCGTCTGCAACACCCTTCGTGAGCAAACGGGGGCCAGCTTTGAAATCTTCCGGGGCGACGCCTTCCAGCTTCTGTTTACCGACCCGGCAGACAGCATCAACGCCGCTGTCATTATCCGGCTGGCCTTGCGCGCCAGTCTGGGCTCAACACCGGATGCCCGTATCAGTATTGGTCTTGGTGAAATCGACCCACCAGTTGCCACACTGGGACGTTCCAGCGGGGAAGCATTTGTTCTATCCGGGCACCAACTCGATACCATGGGCACCGACACGCTGGTGGTAAACAGCTCGAACCCGGTTTTTCAGCGTGACACCTCGCTGTTAACCCGGTTCGCTGACCACATGATAAGCCAGACCACCAGCCGCCAGGCTAATGCACTTTATTACTACCTGACCGAACAGGATAACAGCCATCAGGCGCTGGCAACCCTGCTCGGTACCTCAAGAGTGAACGTGACAAAGCTGCTCAATCAGGCAGAATACCAGTTAATTTCGGACTACCTGGACGACATCCGGCTCAGAATCAGGGAAGGATTTTCATGACAGAAGCCCAGACACTGGCGGCTTTACTGGTTACCATCCAGCTTATTTGTTCGTTCTACCTGCCGACATCTTCGCGCAGATCCCGCAGCAGAATGCTTTATGGCACTCTTGTCCGCGCAGGCATGTTGGGCATCGGCCTCTTCGCCTCAAGCTTGTTTCCTGGCAAACTGCCACCGTGTTTACCGCCTGGCTTTGCCTTCAGGCTGTCAGTGACTGGCGGCTGACTGTCTCGCGGCACCAACATCGCATCACTGCTATCCAAATTATCCTGCATGTTATTGCCTGGGCATTACTGGTTCCGGAATTACATGCCCTGCTCCCGGCTTTTGCGACGTTACCGTTTGACACTATCGCCGTGGTCCTTTCAGCATATCTGTTGGTTGTTACCCCGGCATCGGCCATTATCGCCACGCTGCTGAAACGCTGGGGGTTAAGCCTTGCCAGTGATGAGTCCGGCTTGCAGGCGGCGGGGAAAACCATCGGTTACACGGAGCGTATTCTGATCCTCACCTTTATCCTGCTTGGCGAATATGGCGCAGTGGGTTTCCTGCTGGCGGCGAAATCGATTTTCCGCTTTGGCGACCTGCGGGAAAGCCATGACCACAAGCGAACGGAATATGTAATGATTGGTTCACTTCTCAGCATGACCATCACTCTGCTGGTTGGTGTAACAACCCGTTTGCTGTTGAGCTAACCCAGCTTCCCGACCATCTCGATAGCCACACTGACAAAGTCCCGGACGACACCAATCTGACTGCGGGATTTCAGCCACACCACATGCTCTTCCACATTACGCTTGGCTTCCGTGATCGGAACATAGGCGAGGCGCTCATCAGGCCGGACATCATTTTCAAGAGCAAACCCGACACCCAGCCCACAGCAATTGCCTCACAGTTTTCAAACCGCGAATCCATCAGAAAACTGGCTTTCGGGGAAAGGTTGTTCTCCGCCAATACGGTATCAACGTATGACTGGGTATAAGACGGTATCCGCGAGAATATCAGCGGGTGGCTGACCAGAGAATGCACACTGACCTCACGCTCAGAGGCCAGCGGGTGATCAATCGGCAACATGGCAACCAACCTGTGATGTTGAAACGACAATGATGAATAGGCCGGCTCATGTCTGTCTACGGGAAACATACCAATGTCTACTTCCCGATTTGCCAGCAATGTCCGGCATTCATTGGTTGAACCGGAGATAAGGTTAATCCTGACGCTGGGAAAGCTTTTCTTAAACGCCGACACCAGTGGCATAAAAATGCGCGGTGAGGCGGTTGCGAGGTACAAAACCTGTTCATGAGCCTGATTCTGGTTTTCCATCAATGCTCGCATGGATGCATCCAGATCCGAATATTGCACCGTGACCGAATACACTTTTTTGCCCAATTCTGTCAGGCTGAACCGACGCCCCACACGTTCCAACAGGGGAACATTAAACCGGCTGTCAAGTTTTCTGATCTGCGCCGTAACTGCGGGTTGGCTGACTCCCAGATCGTCAGCGGCGCGCACATAGCTCCCACTGCGCACCACAGCATTAAACGTGCGGATCTCCGCCATCGAAAAAGATGAAAACGCCAGTTCTTCCCCTGGCTCAGTGCTGCCTTTCATGCCCGCTCCAAAGCCGACAGCTCACCGGTGCGGTTATCCGATTCGGCCTGGCGATTTTCCAGCAACGGGATGGCGCCAATCAGGGCACGGGTGTACGCCTCTTTGGGTGAAAGGAAAATCTCGCGCACTGACCCCTCCTCCACCAGCTGCCCTTCTTTCATCACACAGACATAGTCACACAAATTGGCAATGACACTAAGGTCATGGGAGATAAAGAGAATCGTCAGCCCGAGTTTCTCTTTCAGCGATTTCAGGAGAGCAAGAATCTCCGCTTGGATAGATACATCCAATGCGGCCACAGATTCATCTGCGATAAGGAAAGAAGCTCGCATACCAACGCCCGGGCAATGCTGATGCGCTGGCGTTGCCCGCCGGAAAACGCATGGGGAAAGCGACGGAGGTGCGACACATCCAAGTGGCAAAGCCGCGCTATTTCCTTTACTTTCTCGTCGGTTTCCTTCCGGTTTTGGGTCAAGCCAAGCGCTTCTAAAGGTTCTGCGATAATATCCCGCACCGTCATACGCGGATTCAAAGACCCATACGGATCCTGAAAAACCAGCTGCGCAACCCGAGCTAGTTTTTTCCTGTTCACCCGGTTATTCGCGCTGATTGAAATAGGCTCAATCGTCCGGTACTCCACCTTCCCGCTGCTGATAGGTGCCGCGCCCAACATAGCGCGGCCAAGGGAACTTTTCCCGGAGCCGCTTTCTCCCACCAAGCCAATGATGTCTCCCAGAGGAAAGCGAATGTTCATGTTCCGCACCGCATGAAACACCTTGGCACCGGACCGGCCTGAAGTGACAGGGTAACTCACCGACAGATCAGACACCTCTATCAGGGCTTCCGAATCTGTCCGGTGCTCTGGCAGCTCTTTAATCCTGTCCATACTTGGCAATGCTTCAATAAGCCGCCGGGTGTAGCCGTCTTGGGGGGAGTACAGCACATCATCCACTGGACCGGCTTCCATCACCCGCCCTTTTTTCATTACCGTAACGTCATCCGCTACCTGAGAAACCACCCCGAGATCATGGGTGATGAAGAGCATGGCCATGCCTTCTTTCTCACGCAGTTCCATCATCAGATCTAGCACCTGCGCCTGAATGGTGACATCCAACGCCGTTGTCGGCTCATCCGCGATCAACAGCTTCGGTTTGGTCGCCAGCGCCATAGCAATCATCGCCCGCTGCCGCATACCACCAGACAACTCATAAACATACTGGTCAAAACGCATTTCCGGAATCGGGATACCTACCCGCTCGAAAAGCTCAATACCCCGCCGACGGGCTTCTTTACGGGTACACCCAAGGTGGATACAGATGGTTTCAGTGATCTGGTCACCAAGCCGGATAGCCGGGGCAAAACTCGCCATCGGCTCCTGGAAAATCATTGAGACTTTACCGCCACGCACCGTGCGAAGCGCATGATCCCGCAAGGAAAGAACATCATACGCCCGCGCTCCGTCATTCAGGGTAATCCGGCTTTCCGGCTGAATCAGAGCATTACCGGGATTGAGCCGCATAATGCTTCGCGCAGTCACCGATTTCCCTGAGCCACTCTCGCCCACCAACCCCAATACCTGCCCGGCTTCAATGCTGAGGCTGACGTCATCCAGCGCCCTGACCGGGCCTTCATCGGTGCGGAAATCCATGGTGAGGTTAGCGATTTCCAGCAACTTCGCATTTGAGGATGTGCTCATCAGTTGTTCCTCTCTGAATAAGGGTCAGCCGCATCCCGCAACGCATCCCCGACAAAAACAAACGCCATGATCAGCGAAACAAACACCACGACCGGGAAATATTGCCACGGCATGTTCTGCTGGATGTCCGGGTCCTGAGCACTTTGCAGCAGCACACCCAGACTGTTGATGGGGTCAGTCAGGCCAAGTCCGAGAAAACTCAAACCGGTTTCAACCAGGATCACGTAAGGGAAATTAATCAGGGTGTCGACAATGATGTAACTGGTGAAACTCGGCACCAGATGGCGCCAGATAATACGCCAGTTTGACGAACCGCAAAGCCGGGCTGCCAGCACGTAATCCTGGTTACGTTCAGTCAGGATATGAGTTCTCAGCCGCCGCCCAAGTGCGGCAAAATCCAGTGCGCCCAGCATGACGGCAATCGAGAAATAAAGCTGGACCGGTGTAAGTTCAAACTGGGCAAGGGCGACGGAAATCGCAAGAAACATCGGCAATTGGGGAATAACCCTCACCGCTTCTGTAATGCTCATGATCACCGCGTCTACCCGGCCACCAAAATACCCGCTGACACCGCCAACCAGTAACGAGGCAAAAAGTTTTACCACCAGTGCCACAATGGCGATGCTTATGGTGACCCAGATAGCATGGAGCGTCCGGGAAAAGATGTCTTTGCCGGCTGCATCTGTTCCCATTAAATGGATTTGGCCGGATGCCACACCAAACAGGTGAAGGTCAGAACGTATTTCCACACCGGTAAACGGAATGCTGAACAACGTGTATTCCCACCCTCTGACGAAAAATTGCAGATACCGGCGTTCATCCCGTTTTACCGCAAATTTATTCTGCTCAGAGGCATTGAGCGCACCGCTGGATGTCAGAGCATCCAGAGCGGCCAGATCCCCGCCTTTAAGCGCCGCACTGAGATCAAGCGTGGGCTTTTCTTTCTCGTAGGTATAAGTGAACGGACGCCAGGAAAAGCCGTTTTCATCCCACATTTTCACCGGCTGGGGTGCGCCCCGGCGGTAATCGCTGTCGATACCTTTAACGGTCGGATCTACCGGGGAGAAAAAAGGTGCGAAGAAGCCAATAGTAATCAGTGAAACCAGTACCGTACCGGCAATCATTCCGGCAGATTTCCGCCTGAAACGCGCAACAATCAGGGCAAACTGGCCGGCCGTGTAATAGCTGTCATCATGGGTTGAGGCAGCAGATTTTGAAAACAGGTTGGCGAGCATTACACCCCTCCTTTTGCCAGCACGCTTCGTTTAACTCGAGGATCAAGCGCAGCAAGAATCACATCAGTGGCGAAGTTCATTCCAACCACCACCAGCGCCAAAAGGAACAAAATCGCGGCGGCAAGTTGCTGGTCATTAGTCATTGCCAGCGCTTCAATCAGCAAAGATGTCGCATCTGTCATACCCAACACGACGGCGACAATGGGCAGGTCATTAAACACGCGCTGGAAGTCAAAACCGAGGCTGTTAAAAAGCGCTGATAGAGTGACGAACCGGGTAGCGTGTCCAGAGGCTCAGTCCCCTGACACCACGCGCTTTGGCCGCATCAACATAAAGTTTGTTCGCCTCATCTATCACCAGGGCGCGCACTGTCTGGAGCTGTAATGCGGTGGCTGACCAGCCGATTACAAAAATGGGTAACCAGACATGGCCGAGCAGATCTTTCAGTTTGCCGGTCTGGAACTCTCCGTCCACCGTCCAGGGCACACTCGCCCACTCCTGGGAATAGAGGCCGGTTGGTGTTTTTTCGCCGGCAAACACAAAGAACAGGATTATTGTCAGCGCAAGGAGGAAATTCGGCAGCGCCAGACCCAGGTAACTGATAAATCTCAGGAACACATCCAATGCTTTACCGCTGCTGTATCCGGCAGTTTTAACCAAGCGTTGTAGCGGGCTGTGTTGCGGGTTGCGATCAACCCACGGATGATTGAGCAAAAATGCGGAAAGAATACCGAAGGGAATGGCAATGGCGTAGGCAAACATCAAACCCGCTAATGAAAAACCAAAGCTAATCCAGAACCGGTCACCGAGAACCAGATTAACGGACTGACGCTTGGCACAACTGAACCCCAGGTCGCCATTCATTGCAAGGTTCGTGGTCCAGTTAAACCAACGAACAGGCAACGGCTTATCCAGCCCCATCCGGCACGTTCGGCATCAATATTTGCCTGGGTAATCGTCTCGCCCTGAGTATTTTTGTACGCGATAAGCTTTTCAGCGCAGTCACCGGGTAATACTTCCATCAGGGAAAAAATCAGGCACTGACCAGTACCAGAGTGCCGAGCGCCAAAAGATAACGCTGGAAAACATAGTAATAATATTCGCTGTCCCGGGCCGCTACGTACAAAAAGCCACCGACAGACACCAACACCCAGAGAAGCCAGGTATCGGTAAGAAACTGGGTCACGACATCCATGTGCTTGCTCTCTAAGACTCAACAAACATGCCGGGGTGCAAAAAGTGCCACCCCGGCAACCAGCAAGATTCCCCGGCTTTTAAAACCGGGGAACAGGCCGTGTTTATTCACTCAGAGACCACTGCGCAGGAAGGTACGGGTAAACGCGGTAGTACTCGTAAGATGACGTCTTAGGTACGGCAAAGTTCGCCAGTTTCTGATTGCTGTAGATAGGTGCAACCGCCTTCACTGTGCCGATAAAGAAAAGGTCATCCACAACACGCTGGGCAATTTCAGCACCCAGTTTGTTTGACGCGTCAGTACCCGTATTCAGCTGGGTAAATTGCGAGGACAGTGCCTGCATTTCAGCAACAGTCTTAGGCGGCCTAGTACCTTCCTTGCCGTCAGTTTCCAGGTATTTCGCCCACATCAGACCATTACGGAGACCGAAAAACGAACCGTATGGAGGAAGCAGTTCTTGGGTGTCCACACTCAACGTTGCCAGTGTCTGCCCCTTGCTCCAGACCATTACACTCAGGTCATTGGCAGACTGAGAATTACGGTACTCGTCGCTGGTTACTTCTTTAATGTCAGTTTTAACGCCTGCTTCCGTCCAGTCAGATGCAACCATTTCAACCACCTTGGTTGGCGCACCCTGAGTGGAGAATGCAATTGTTAACTCAAGCTTGTTACCAGATGGCAGGTCGCGGAAACCATCTCCGTCCTTGTCAACAACACCGGCTTTATCCAACAATTCCGCAGCCTGTTTGCTGTTGAACTGGGTCCACGACTGTTGGATATCCTTGGTCACGAAGCCGGCTGTATCCGGGTCAAACGCAGTAAACTGCATAGGTTTACCCAGATTAAAGAACGCAATCTCGTTAATCTTGTCGCGGTTGATTGCAACAGACATCGCGCGGCGGAAGTTGACGTCGTTAAACACAGCGCGCTTTTCTTCATTCTTGTCATTGATGTTGAAAGCAAACGTCGTCATGCCAATGGTCGGACGCAGCGATACCTGATATTCGCCTTTGGCGCGGTTCTCAAGCAGAACCGGTGCAGCCGGCAGGTTCACAGACTGCGCTTTGTAGTCCACTTCACCGGCGATCATCTTGGCGGTCTGAATATCTTCATCGCCAATATAAATCTCACTGATCTCGTTGATGTAAGGCAGTTGGTTACCGGCGGTATCCACCTGGAAGAAGTAAGGGTTGGCAACCAGACGGCGGCCTTCAAGGGTTTCTTCAACCAGAATGTGTGACTCAAGCGTAGGCGCAACAGTAGTGTAACCGGCTTTGACCAGGCGCTGCGCTGCTTCACCGTCTTTCATCAACGGTGATGGAACGTCTTTCCAGTCTGACTGGCCGTAATAGAAGTTGATAACGTCATAACCGCTTTCAAAACCCACCGCCTTAGCGTTTTTATCTGCCTCGTTGTTAAGCGCCGGATGGAATTTGCTCAGCAGGTGTTTAGGCTGGAATGGCTGGGCATAATCGGTCGCAAACATGGAAAGCAGACCCGGACGCGGCTGGTTCAGGCTGAAACGGACAGTCTGGGAACCCAGTGCTTCCACTTTCATCGGCTTGCCATCAGAAAGGAAACGCTCTTTCGGCGATTTGATGATGTTTTCGTCCATCACCATGTTGTGATACCAGAACACCACGTCTTCTGCAGTAAACGGTTCGCCATCAGACCACTTGTGGCCTTTACGGAGGTTAAGCGTAAGTTGGGTGTAGTCGTCATTCCACGCCCAGCCAGATGCCACATTGTACCAGGGTTTGCAGGTCATCACTGAAACGAACAAGGTTTACATGGCGTACAGAAAGAAGGTCGGACGTACCGGACTCCGTGGCTTTGGAAATGCCGTCAAGAATACCGCCGTACTGACCTACCTTGTTGTAAGGAACCACCACCAGAGGCTCGGCTGGGACGCGCTCACTCAGCGCTTTAAGTTCAGGGTTCCCGGCAATCTTGCCGTTCAACTCTGCCGCCACCGGGTTGCCGGTAAAAGTCATTTTGCAGCTGTTGGTTTTCTGGTATTCAGCCAGTTCAAAAATCTGGGGAAACTGGCCGCCTTCACCGATACCGGTGATTGCCGGGCATCCAGCCATAGCAGGCGAAGCAGCGCCCATAGCGACAGCAATTGCCAGAAGTTGGAATTTCCGTTCCATGTCGTGATCCTCAATAAGTCTACAGGTTGGTTAAAAAGCCCGGGGTAACCGGCTTGTGGTGGTTTTGAACGTTCAGAAGGTGGCAGACATTGCCACAAATTTCGGTTTGCTTCGGTTCGCAATCCGGACGGTGGGAAAAACCGTCGCCGATGACAAACAGGGGAATTTCACGCTCTTCCGGCAGGTTTCCACCGTGGTTTTTATCCGGGTTCATACCGTGATCTGCCGTCACAAGGATTTGGTAGCCTCATGTATCCAGCCCGGGATAAAATCAGAGATGACCGCATCAATCATTCTCACCGCATTGCGATACTGGCTCGATTCGCCGCCATAAAGGTGGCCGGTATGGTCGATGCCCATAGGGTGAATCAGCAAAAAATCCGGGTTGTAGCGTTGCCTAAGCCACTCTGCATCCAGAAAAACGTGGTCGTCAGGGTAGTCATCGCGGTGATAAAAGCAGCCATAGGGAATGGTTTTCGCCGGATCTATCGTAAAACGATCAAAAGCCGGCCTGTAAGGTGCAGAATTATAGAGTTCGCTCACCCAGTGGTACGCAGCTGCAGCGCCGGTTTTCCCCGCCTGCTTTGCCAGAGAGAAGATGCTTTCATGGTGACTGTTGCGAACAATGTTGTTGTGAACAATGCCACTTTCAACCGGAGGGGTTCCGGTAAGTATGCATTCATACAACGGGCGGGAAACCGATGGCAGCTCGCATTCCATGCGATACAAACTGGCTCTGCCTGCTTCCACCATCCCCAGCAGAAACCCCATACAAGAACTGGCGGCCTGAAAGCCCAAGCCGTCTACGACTATCAGAATTGTTTTTCTGTCCATCACTGCTTTTTATCCATGAACATTTCATTTACTGGATGAAAAGCTACTGGCGCTGCGTGTAAGAACGGTTAAGGGGCTGTTTCTTTTTTATGATCTCGTGATAGTCAACGTTATACAGATAAGTTTTGCTTATTGTTTGTCATGTCAATTTCATATTCTCAATTCATTTTCTGTGGTCTCAATTCTGGAAATTGGTCATTTTTTAAGCCAATATCTATTTGTTGACCGGATTGAATGCGTGAAAATTAATAGAAAAATCAATACTAACAATAAAAGTCAGCTGAGAAGTTCAAAACAACTAAGAGCGCAACACCCGGGATCAATCCAACACAGACGTATCCCTTTAGCGATGTAGTAGAAGTAAGGATTGCACAATGGAAATTAAGCTCAGAAACGATCTCTCTCATCACGGAAAACAGAACGAACAACCCGAATCAACCGCACCTCCGGCAGAGTGTTCCCGGTCCGGCGACTCAGGCTCCGGCAAGGCTTACGCAAAACCGGATAACAAACAGCGCTAAGCTTCTAAGCCAGGCTCCAAAAGGCCAGTAATGACAAACCCGCATATGAAAATGTGCGGGTTTATTGTGTGAACGATGAAGCTATAAATCTAATTCTGGGATCAATGCTGATAACTCCTTATTATCAAAGCCCAAAGGAGATAACACCATGCCAGAACTGAAACCGTCCCCAACCCTTTCTGACTTTCAACATTATGCCAATTAGATTAATTCGTTGGTCAGAGATGACTCAGGAGAAATCATTCAGTTCAAGGCGCGAGTTGCAGGTGCCTGTGAAGCCAACATCAAAACGAGCAACGACGAAGCAGATGATTTCAACCAGTCCACAAAAGAAAAATGCCTGTTGATGGGTGATGAAGTAGGATAACTGTTTAAAGCGGTGAGGAAAGTCGAAGAAATCAAAATCGACCCGGCCCCGGAGGCAGGCGTTCTTAGTGGTGAATTGGTATACCCAAATCACCTCAAGGTGCGTGATTCAGAGCCAAAGCAGAAATGTAATTGGGTTTAATAGATGTCAGAAATACTCTCTACTCTCACAAACTGGTTGGCGAAAGCCGGTCATTTCCTGTTTCAATGGAATTCCAACATTACGATGCTATGGTTGCCTGTTTACTGGTGGTATTTGGCAGTGATATCAACCGGGTGATGCGCCGCAACCTTTCCGGTCAGCATTTTATTGTTCGCACTCTGGCTTTTGTTGCGGTTAACGCCTTCGGCTTTGGCGCTTTTATTGTGTGGGCTTCACCTTTTCTCGCCAGACAGTTACGCGCCCTTCCTGCGGAATGGTATTTCACCGTCATTGTCACTGTATTTGTGTTTGTTGGAATCTGGGCACAACGTAACAAACAGATTTAATACCGAAGAACTACGAAATACTTCACCAATTACTCAAAAGGGGGAGAGCCCGGCTCTCCCCCTTTCGCACTTCTCGGTTACACCTCTAAACAAATTCCCTTTCCAGTGCTAGAAGCGTTTTTTTGGCATCCAGCCACCGGCATAGCCGGTAAGGGAGCCATCTGCCCCGATAACCCGGTGGCAGGGAACAACAATTGCAACCGGGTTCTGGCCGTTTGCCGCCCCCACAGCCCGTGAGCCTGTCGGCTTGCCGATCATGGCAGCAAGTTGACCATAGGTTCTGGTTTCACCAAAGGGGATATCACAAAGTGCATCCCAGACTCGGCGTTGAAAAGGCGTGCCTTTCACATCAAGCCGGACGTTGAAGGATTTGCGCTTGCCTGCAAAATACTCGTCCAGTTGGCTGACAATCAGGCAAATGGCTCATCAATATCGAGCGCTTCCTCGCAAAGCGGGACGATTTTTTGCTGGACCGGCAGCATCAGGGAAGTGATACCGTTATCCGACGCTGTAATTCGTATTTTTCCCACCGGAGAGTGATAAAAATGGTAGTACATGATTTTCTCTCCAAAACATTATTTCAGATTCCAAAGCTGAAACGTTAAATAGCTTCTCCAGGGAGCTCCCTCATCCGGGTCCAGCTTAACACCTATCGCTTCCAATTTGCGTACGACACCCAAATCACCAGCCAAAAAAATATCAGGCTCACCATTCCCCCGCATCCTTGCGTAATCTACAGTCCAACGCCCAATTCCCTTGATGGAAAGCCAATTCTCGGTTCATCACCTTCCCGGGTTGAACACAGAGCCGCGAGATCTCGGAGAGCGTGTTTTCTTTTACCCGGCATTTTCAGGCAATGAAGGTCAGAGGCAGCAAGAACAGAAGGTGCAGGAAACCATCGTTTATCCCCTTCCCTGTCACCGTGTTCTGATACCAGCGTTCTGACCATATTGGTTGCCGCTGTGACAGTGACCTGCTGCCCCAACACGGCTCTGATACCCGCCTCGTAGCAACTCCAGACTCCGGGAATCCGCAGCCCCGGTATAAAACGATCTCCCAGCGATTCAATCAGCGAAAGGTGAGAGTGAATGGATTGCGGGTCGGCATCCAGATCTAGGATACGCCGTATTCTTTTCACCACCCTAAACAGCGCCGCCGGTTGATGAAGGTGAATCTCAACATCAAAGCAGTTTTCGCTGTTGTGGTGCTGGGCGGTGAACCAGCCTTTTGCCCCGTCTATTTCGAACGTCCGGCCATAGCTTTGCTCATCCAGCCACTCCATTCCATCGATAAGCCGGGCAGATACAAACGACCGCCATCGATCCCAATCATAAGGAGGGCGAAAAGCCAGTCGAACTGAAACGGGGCCGGGCCCGCTCCCACCGCTGCCCCTCACCTGGGATGGCGTAAGTTTAAGGATTGATGAAAAACTGTCGTTAAAGCGGCGGACACTGTTAAAACCCGCAGCAAAAGCTATGTCAGAGACGGGCAAGCGAGTTTCATGCAATAGCTTTTTGGCAAATAAAATCTGTTGGTAAAGGGAATACTGTTTGGGTGACAAGCCCAGCCGTGAACTGAAGAGTTTTCGAAGGTAACGGTCTGACACACCCAGTTTGTCACAAAGTTCAGTCACGGATTGTTGGTGCAGAAATCCCGCATCTATCAGGGACACCGCCCGCTCAAGCGTGGTATCCACTCCTTTCCAGGGGTTAGAGCCCGGCGCACTGTCCGGACGGCACCTCAAGCAGGGCCTGAACCCCTGCCCGGCAGCCTCAACAGCAGAGCCGAAATACCGCACGTTTTCTTCACTCGCCGACCTTGCAGGGCAAATGGGGCGGCAGTATATGCCGGTTGTCACCACACCGACAAAAAACTTGCCGTCAAACCGGTGATCGCGTGACTCACGCGCCCTACGCCATGTTTCCATCATATCCAGCATTGTTCGTACTCATGTTGCAACCCGTCTGGAAACACTACCACAACGGGTTGACCATACTGGCCGGAAACGGAACTGGATAGGCATCCAGCTCCGGGCAGATCACTCGTACAATTCACGTATCGCGGCGTTGACTGCGTCTTTATCAAAATAGGCGGGATCGTAATCTTCATGCCACCCGGCCCAGTCGAGCTCTTCGACATCTTCATCACTGCGACGCTTGTGGGCTTTAAGCAGCATCTTGTAACCGGCAACCCCACCACAGTCCTCAGGCGGCCCGGCTCGTTTTCCCGTTGTGACTTTCGGCATCACGCAGATTTTCCCGCGAATTTTTTCCAGAGAGATTCGGTGTTGCCAGTCGTCCCCGAAGTCATAGCAATAGACCATTTCATCCCCAGCTTTTTTGAGCAATTGATCCAGGGACACAAGCGCCAGTTCGGTATTTGGATCGGCATTTTCGTTATCCAGCGGCGGAAAAACCTCATTGTTTGCTCTGAATTCAAACGAATGGTAGCCTCCCACCCCATGGCGCACTGCAAAACCGCGTGGAACTCTAAAAGTGAAGCTTTACTGCTGATTTCCAGGCGTCGCCAGACAGCAGGTTTACATTCCTTGAGCTCAATTTTGAGGATATAAGTGTCACCGGGGTCACGGTTTGTTTCCAGAACCTTTTCCCGGAACTGCTCATACTGCGCATCCTGTATAGCGATATCCGCAAGACGGTTTAAAAGTGGGTAGCGACGGTTTGGGTTGATGGCATTATGAAGAATATTGTGGGCATTGAGCAGGAACAGGGGTGCATCCTGCGCAATCTCTTTACTTTCCCCGATAGCATAGCTGCACACCAGACCACAAAGCATAAAGCGCTCTGCCAGACGTTCCCGGTTGGCATCAAACATGGCCATCATGACATCTTCGCTGGACGTACAATCATCCGGGACCAAAAAATCTGCCAGCTCTCAACCATTGGGTAATGAAGTAAAAACTCACTGCGTAGCCGGGCTTCCTGAAGTGCTTCCCTGTTGGGCGTGCCGTCCAAAAGCAGCATCAACATTTCCTCTGCATTCAACACCTGAGGCTGGCTCAGGGTATCTTCCAGCATCCCCAACAACATCAATGAATCAGTATCCAAAGGGGTCTTTGTGGCCTGGTTTCGCTCCAGCATCCACGGCAGTATGTTTGCAGCCAGCGCAGGCGACACCATGTAGGTGAAGGCATTTTCACGGGATTTTTCGCATACATCCTGCCAGTCTTCAACCGTGATACCTGTCTGGCAATAGCCTTCTGCTAAACCGGCATCCAGTTTGAAAAGACCGGTCCACAAAATCAGCTCATCCCCTTTGTGCACAAGCAGTGACAGTGTCATGGAGTCAGTCCCGTCTACCAATGACGCGATGGCCTCCTCCACTTTGCCAAGGGTTTCTGCCGCTGGTTCATTCCCCAGCGTCATTCCCAGCCAACGGTCGATATCAGCACGGAGCTTTTTGTCGGCAAAATGGCGGAGGATAACCAGGTGCCGGCGGTAATTGAGGCCACGCCACTGGGATTTCGTCAAAGAAGAAAGGAACTGGCGAACCTCCCCCTGAACGACATCATCGTAATGGCTCAACAGCAAGACAGCGGCATCAATTGCCCAGGGTTTGATCATCAGGGCATTAAACAGCGGGTAGCACGCACCCTCTGGCAACATGGCCAACTGGTCAATGAAGAATTGGGCAAAACTTTCCGCAGAATCAATGCCGAATTGCTCCATTTCCACGACCAGATCGTCCGGCGACATTTCCAAAGAACCGAATTCGTTGTCTTCCTCAAAGCTTTGGGATACGTCGTGCATCACCTCTTCGCTGAGAGGAATCCGGTTGCGGCGCAAAAGGTTGGCAATAAAGAAAATAACCTGGCTGCTGACACCGTTTTGCGCTGCCTGGTGAAGCACCCGCGACGTCGATGCAATAACATCTTCCGCCATTTCCGGCTCATGCTTGGCGGTAATAGCAAACTGGAGAGAAGCCAGATCTAACCAGCACAGCAATCGGTTAAATTCTTCCTGGTCGGGGTCATACGGACTGGAAGCACAAACTATTGTCATGCATACCAACGCAAAGGGTGCATCCAGCAACTCCACAACATCATCGGGTAACTGATCAACCGGCAAGTGTCCGTGTTGTTCAAAGTTTTCCTCGAAAAGTGCAACCAGCACAGATAAATCCATATACGACCTTCCCTGAACGATGATGAAGTTACTTTATCATTCCACCGGATGACACCCAACGGTGTTCCGTCTCAACTCTCAGTAACAAGGTTAAAAATGCTTATCTTCTCTCATTGTTGGAGCACGGTTTCCAGACAGCATGAAAATGCTTTTTGACAGTAGACAAACCGGTCTGAGCGCACATAAAAATACCCCTGTTATTGAGCTCTGATTCACTGGCGGGGAAAATGGGGCACTCTCGACCCGGACAGGTAAATCAACATGCTGGATAAAATGGCTTTTTTCGTTGAAGTAGTAAAAGCCGGTTCCATCTCTTCTGCTGCCAGGAAGCAGGATATTTCTGTTTCTGCGGGCAGCCGTTGGCTTCAGGATCTGGAGCAGCATTTTGGTATGGAGCTATACCGGCGCAGCAACAGGCTGCTCACCCCGACACCCGCTGGGCAAAAGCTGTTTGATGAGTTCTCTCCGCTGCTGGCAAGTGCCGAACGGCTGACCGAGGAAATGTTTGGCTTCCTCAAGCATGATAAAGGACACCTCAACATTGCGGTGACACCGGCATACGCCAACCACCTTCTGATGGAGCCGCTGTCACGGTACCTGGAAGGAAACCCGGGCGTCACGGCGAGTTTAACAGTGACATCATATGCGCTGGATTATGCAGCCGACAGCGATCTTGTTATATCTGCCGTTGCCCGCTACCAGGCTACCGGGAAAAAGATCTTCACCTTGTTCGCCGCGAGCTGATGCGCAGCCCCTTTATCGTCGTCGCTTCTCCGGAATACGTCAAAAACTATGGAGAGCCGGATCAACCCGCTGACCTGCTTCGTCACCGCTGCCTTTTCGCTGCAACCCTGACCGGAGGAAATGAGTGGATTTTTAACCGGGACGGTGAAACAGAAATCATCAAAGTGCCCAAAACCCTGGAAGTTGCTGACAGCGACTTGTTGCTGCAAGGCGTGAAATACGGTGCCGGTATCGGTTACCTCCCTGCGTTTTTGCTCCAGAATGCCCTGGCTAACGGGAGATTGTTGCCCTCCTGCCAGATTTCGGTACCAGCGACTGGAGCCTGAACCTGTATTACCATCCGGAAGGCAAGGCATCAGCCGCGGCTAAAAGCCTCAAGGCTTATCTTCTGGAACAACTTCACCCCTGACCAATCATTTCAATTAGGTAAACGGCTAATTAAATAAAAGTAAAAGTCACCCCAAGTACATTGGTTGATTGCCAGCTTTTCATTACACTGCCGCTTTCCCCCTTTTTGAAAGTGGCAAACATGTACAAACTCATCGCACTCGATATGGACGGCACCCTGCTGTCACCAGACGGTTCCATTTCAGCCCGTACCAAACAGGCAATCACAGATGCGCGCGCGAAAGGTGTTACCGTTGCGCTGGCAAGCGGCCGACCGCTGGAAGGAATGACCCACTATATCGAAGAACTGGGTTTCAATTCGGACAAGGATTTCGCGGTTTGCTACAACGGCGGCATGGTGGTCTGTGCAAAAACCGGCGAAACTGTTCGCAGCCAGTTGCTGACCGGCAAAGATGCTAAAAATATTGCTTCTCTGGCCAATGATCTCCGGGTGAACGTACATGCTTTCACCACACGCCTCGGTCTGATTACCCCAAAAAACAATCACTACACTGAGCATGAAGCGGTTATCAACAAACTGACAATTACCGAAATTGACTTCAATGAACTGGAAGATGACGAAGTGGTCATGAAAGTAATGCTGATTGACCCGCCGGAGATCCTGCAAAAAGCCGTTGATGCCCTGCCGGCCTTCCTTTACGAACAATACACCGTGGTACGCAGCGCACCCTTCTTCCTGGAAATCATGAACAAAAACAGCCACAAGGCTGCCGGTGTTTCCTCTCTCGCTGAACACCTCGGCATCAAACAGCAAGAAGTAATTTGCATGGGTGATGCGGGTAATGACCACCATATGATTGAGTGGGCAGGCCTTGGCATTGCAATGGGCAACGCAGATGACGCAACGAAAGCCATCGCAGATTATGTCACTGACACCAACGCCAACGACGGCGTGGCTCAGGCGATCGAAAAATTTGTTCTGAACGCCTGATTCAGACTGCACAAAACAAAAAGCCCTTCCTTGTGTAAACCGGAAGGCTTTTTTGACTGACTCCCTCAAACTCTTTCCATAAACTGCGTGATATAGCCCGTCAGCCGTTCATTAAACAGCTCCTCAACATCATCCTGGCAGAGCTCCATGGCGGAAAGGTATTTATTGGCCTGCTCTTCAGTAAGAAGTTTGTTCGCCAGGAAGTAATCAAATTCCGGCTGGGATTTGTCGTAGCGCGGCGTCAGTTCCCACTCAATTTTATCCGCCAGCAAACTTTGAATCGGGCTTTGCGCAACACCACAAAAGGCCTCGATATAATTCAGTCCATTCGGGCCCAAACATCCGGGTTCCAACCGGCAAAGCACTTTAAGTTTCAGATCCATAGGGCATAGCCTGTTTGTTATTTTCAGTCAGCATAATAATGCGGTATATGTGAAAAGAATAGCTTAAACCAAGGCCTCCTCAAGATGTTCAATAAAGGGAGTTTTTAGTTGGTTGAGGTGATTCGGAGCAGCATATTTAAACTGTAAACTAGCATTTACACGCAAGATTATCGGCAAGAATCAGACAACTATGGTGAGTCGTGTCGATTCTTTGTATGATTCGCGGCGTAACGGCAAGTTACGGTTCATATACTCGCTCCTTCGAGTATGGTGTGTTCAACGGTTCGAAAATCGAATGCACCAGGAAATGCCAAGGGTTCGGTTCCCCTTGTCATTTCGACCATTTAATCGCTAACCATTTGCGATCATCTTGATCAGGCATTGCTGCCCGCAGTAATGCCTGTTTTTATATCCGCTATTTCTTCAGGCGTAAAAAAGCCCCGGGTCAACCCCGAGGCTCTTAAACCAATCAGACTCATTATCCTAAAGTCTGGTCTTTTTACATCTTTAAATCACCTGAGCCAGCAGCAGAAAACAGCCAAATACAAAGCTCAGGCTCATCGCCATGGCACCGCCACCTGCTTCATAGGCTTCCACCAGCGCCGTTTCCATTTTCCTGACCTTGAGCGTCATCGCCATCGGGACAAACACTGCCAGGAAAACAAGAATAATCCCCGCATAGCCAAGCACTGCCAGGAATTGCTCAGGCGCAATGACTGCACCCAACAGTGGCAATATAAAGGTAATCACAAACAGTACCGGGCGACTGACTTTAAAGATATCCGCATTTTGGTCATACAGTGCCATGGCAACACCCAGGAAAGAAGTCAGCAAGGCAAGACCGGTAAAGATTGAGAGAATCAACTCCATTCCTGCGTACTTTGTACCAAGCGCAGCAATTAACTCTGAAACACTGGCAAACTGAACCAGTTGATCAGAAGAAAGGTTACCCACAGCGGCATACAACCACAGCAGATAACAGACCAGAGGAATCACAGAGCCTAGGATAATCATATTGCGAAGCTGTGACTTGCTGGCTTCTTTGTTATAAGTCACCAAAGACGGGATCACGACCATAAACGCAAAACTGGTGAAAAGCACTGAGCTGGTTTTAATCAGGGCGACTTTATCGTTGCTGACGTGGTCTGCGAGATTTACCAGTGACATGTTAGGTACCAGCGCCATCAGTGTCAGAACCAATGCCACAACCATTCCGGCAAACAGTAAGCGGTTGAGCTTATCAACGACCGCGGTGCCCATTGAAACAATCAGGCCGGCAATGAGTGTAAAACCCACCTGGCTGGAAAGCGTAGAAAGTTTGAATCCGGCGTTTGCAGATACCTTTTGCACCAGATCACCGGCACCGATGATATAAGCCATCAAAAGGCAAATCAGTAACGCATAGAGAAGACCATTAGTAACAAGTTGACCGCTTTTACCCAGTGTTACCCGAGCGATTGCATTCATGCTTGCTCCGCCACCCACTTTACAGCTGGCTTCCAGAAGCAACAGCGCGGCATAGGTGGTTCCAACCCAAATGAAAAGCATAAGAAGCGTGCCCCATATGAGGCCAAACTGGGCAAGGACCATTGGAATGGCGAGCATACCCGCCCCCAAAGCCGTCCCCGCAACGATCAGGGAGCTTCCGACAAGTTTAAGGTTCACGGTGAATACCTCTTTATTTTGTGTTTTTTCGATTCATATCTCGGGCTGCCGGCAGAAAACCGGCGTTTAAAGAACAGGAAAAAGAGGCAGGCAATACTTCATCTTATGAAAAGACCGGATAGAAATATGCTGGACAGAGACACACCCACCCTGTTTTCGGCGGATGTTTACACGCCCCTTCAACCTGTTCCGTGGCGGTTTCTTAACGCAGTCAGCTCCCTGTTTCACTTGGGTTCGAAGCAAACTCCACAGTTCATCACTGCCGCATCCCATTACCGCTAAATGGTGTTCGGTTCGAAGACATGGTAAATCACCAGAAAGGTAATTGGAATGGTAAAGTGATTGTTTTTTGGTCACTTATATGGCACTAATGAATTAATGCCATATTAAATATTACTTAACTAACTTTTTACATTTTATCTCAAACCAAATCGCGCATCAGGATTTCCAAATCGTCTTCCGCGTCGTCAATCAAATGCGCGAGATCAAATGCATCCTTTTGGCACATGGGAATTTTCCATCTGCTTTTTTCACATTGCTTTGGGCTTTCAACACAAATCAACCATGTAACGTCGCCATTTTCTTCAAACGCAATCTCATCTAAATCGGCACAAAAGTGCTCCCGACTTTCTTCTATGTCTACCTCAAGCGTCCCATTGGGTATCACAGCGACATGGACATGGTGGTGGGCATTATTCTCAAGAACAAAATCGCGGTGGACGGCTGACATATCACATTCCTTATCAACAAAGGTTTTATTAAGCAGGGACTGTGAAGTATAGACAGGAATTTGCAGTTATCTCTCTGGTGAGACAATTTACCCGGCGCTTTTAATTGTTTCTTCAACTCATTGTTTTAAAAAGGATTTAAAGTAAAGCCAGCAATATTAACAGCCAAATAAATCAGTTAGTTATCTACCGAAATCGTAGAGGGCTATACCCAAATCACCTCTCGCTGAAAATTGCACCTTGAGGTGGTTTGGGTATAAAAACCGCTGTTTTAAGCGCGTTCATTTCCATAGCTTTTGCTTTTCGGCGCTTCAGCCTTTCTCACAAACTCTCTAACCTGCGCTACATTTATGAGTAACCGATAATAAAAAGTACATGTGATTTGAATTTACCGTACCCGGCAGGCACGACGGACAAAGATGTTAAGGGTGTAATCGATGACCGACAGCCACAATGAAAAGATGCTATTTCGCCACTTTCACGTCACCAGCATTTTGGTGACGGTTTTGTTCTTAGTCACCGGCTGGTTTGCCACATTAAATCTCAGTCATAAAGCCGCCGAATACTGGCTGTCCAACACGCAAAAACATATCTCTTACACCGCAATATCTGTTTTAAATGGCATATCACCCGGTACCGGTTACCAGGCGTTGGAAGCCATGTTCCATCCCCTGCTCTCTGCCGGAGAGCTGCATCGCCTCGCCATTACCTTCCCCGATGACAGGGACATTTACCTTGCCAGCACCACTCTCCAGACTGGCAGCCACGCTCCCGATTGGTTTTCGTCTCTGGTGATGCCAAACAGCACTTATCAGGAAAAATTCATGGTCGCCAACGGTAAAATGGGCGAACTGACTTTTTCACTCAATACATCCAAAGTGCTTGCATCACTCTGGGAAGAAGCGCTATTTCACCTCATCCTGGTGACTGCGGTGGGTGTATTCCTGCTTTTCCCGCTTCTAAACAGCCAGCGAAAAAACCTGGGTTCCATTGAAAAGCTCCGGCTTGCCCTGAATCATCTGGCTGAAACGAAAACGCCACTGCCATCGCCGGTCACAATAAATGACACTGAGGATGAACTTCAGGATATGGCTGATGCCATAAACGCCAGCAGCGACCATTTGCGTACCTTACACCTTCAACATGCACAAGAAGCCGACAAGCTGAGAAAACGTGCCTACCAGGATCCGGTATCAGGCCTCGCAAACCGAAGTTTTTTGATCCCAACGTTGGAGTGTTGGCTAAAAGGCCCCAGACGGGGTGGAATCGCACTTTTCCAGTTTGACAGGGTTAGGGATCTCTACAGCGAACGGGATTATGAAAAGGCTGACAAATTGGTCGCCAAGCTCGCTGAACGAATGAAAGCGAATATTCGTGAAGAAACCATAATTGCCCGCCTCAGCCATTCTGAGTTTATGCTGGTTGATACGCT
The DNA here is from genome assembly GCA_001310455.1 of Photobacterium sp. JCM 19050. GTDB lineage: Bacteria > Pseudomonadota > Gammaproteobacteria > Enterobacterales > Vibrionaceae > Parasalinivibrio. The sequence goes on along the minus strand of BAXG01000040.1, from coordinate 32,584 downwards.
GGGAAGCCGGGAAGATTTGGAGTCTCAGGGTCGGTTGCTGTTGTTCACCGCCAATGAGATTGAATATGACACCGATGAGCATCCCTCCAATGCCAAAGGTGCACTGGCCATTGTGATGCGGGATGAATCGATGGGCGATGTTTCCACCATGCTTGCCCAGGCTGACAATGCATTGGCCAGAGCGCGGGGAATGCCTGACCGGGTGCTGGTATTGGAAAGTGCCCATATTCAAAATGCCCTGGCAAAAAAGAGTGGCAACAACTTGTCGAGGAAGCTATTTCAAACCGCCGCTTCCACTTTGCTCTGCAACCCTCTTTAAGCCGCAATGCCAACCCCCTCTACTTTGAGATCTACACCATGATCCGTAAAGGGGATGACATTTACTGCGCGGGAATTTATGTCGGCCATCGCGGGAACGCCGCTGGCTGTTGAGGTAGACAAACTGGTCGTCAGCACGTTTATTTTTCGCCTTAACCAGGAAAGCTACCCCGGCCCGATTACGATAAATCTGACGCATACCAGCGTGACCGATCAAGGGTTCAAACGCTGGTTACAGCAAAAGCTGAGGACCTACCTCTGCTTCGTGATCGCATTCTATTCGAATTGCCGGAAATCAGCTTTATCAAGGAACCTGACAACACCCAGAGCCTGTGCAGGATGATCCACGATTTCGGGTTTGGATACGGCATCGATAACTTCGAGCACCATTTCAGTTCAGCGGAAGAACTGGAAACCTTCAGACCGGATTACATCAAACTGGATTCAGCATTTACCCTCAACCTGAACGATAACCAACGGACTGATGCGCTTGCTTCGATCACCCGGACAGCCGGGAACCTCAGCATCATCACTATCGCGACGGGAATAGAAAGTACAGAGCAGAGAAGCCAGTTGGCAGATCTGGGAATTGATGCCTTTCAGGGCTTTGCAGTACAGGAGGTGCGAACCAGTAAACGCCTTTGATGCTGCCCTTTTTTGATGCTGCCCTTTGCGTCAGGCCAGACGGTCGTTAAGGTAATCGTCTCGCCAGAAGTTTCCTGAAAACTCAGCGGCAGTTACGGCTTCTGAAATGAAGAAGCCCTGTCCCATATCACAGTCCTCCTGCTTTAGCAGGCGTAACTGCGAGGCATTTTCGATTCCCTCAGCAATAACCTCGATACCCAAGCTGTGTGCCATGCTGATAATGGCTTGGCACAACGCAATGTCATCCTCGTTATTTTGCATTCCCTTTATAAATTGACGGTCAATTTTCAGGTAGTCGATATCAAACTTTCGCAAGTACGCCAGCGACGAATAACCGGTGCCGAAATCATCAATGGAAATCGCAACACCCTTCTCACGGAAACGGTGCAGTTTGCTGGTTACCGCCGGAGAATCATCAAGCAACAGCCCCTCTGTGATCTCAATATTCAACGCCGAACCAGGCAGGTTTAGTTCACCGATCATTGAAAGCCAGCTGTCAAACTGCTGGTCGGTCATCCGGAACTGGATCGGTGACATATTGATGCTGACCTGAAGCTCTATTCCATAGGCTTCACGCCAGTATTTTGTCTGCACCAGGCTTTTCGGAATACCCATTCTCCAATCGGAATAATCAGGCCCGTTTCCTCGGCGAGCGGTATAAATTTGGCGGGTGGAACGTTACCCAGCTCGGGATGATGCCAGCGCAATAACACCTCTGCTTTAACAACCCGGGAGTTTTCCAAATCGATAATCGGTTGAAACAGCAGCTCAAATTCACCCCTCACCAATGCTTGTCGAAGCGCCGCGGTTAATGCGAGCTTTTCCATCACAGATTGCTGCATATCCTTGGAGAAGAATTTGAAATTGCCCCGGCCTGCGTTTTTGGCCGCATACATCGCCTGATCGGCATGCTGAAGAAGCGCATCAACTTCACACGCATCTTGAGGGCATCGCGCAATCCCGATACTGCCAGACAAGTGAATAACGTGCTCCTGAATGTGAAATGGCATTTCCAGCGACCGGATAAGCTTGTTACCCAGCATATCCAACTCAGATTTTGAGACTTTGGGACCGTTAATAATCAGCCCGAACTCGTCGCCCCCAATTCTCGCCAGCATGTTCTTACCGGCAACCCGGCTCAAGCGCATGGCGGCTTCAGTAATCAGAATGTCCCCGAAATGGTGCCCCAGAGAATCATTGATCTCTTTGAACCTGTCGAGGTCGATATACATGATGGCAAAGTCGTAATCGCCTAAGTAACTCGATGCAACCCGGTCTCTTACTGTATCCAGAAAATGTCTGCGGTTTGGCGCTTTTGTCAGCTCATCGGATATTGCCTGTTTCCAGAGTTCATCCCGGGCAGACATGCGCTCTGACCAAACCGCAGCAAACTGGTTTACCAACCTGCCAAGTTCATCATTGGCACGATAGGGATACACATAGGGAAGCCGGTTTTTTCATCACCCGACAGTGAGGTAATCCAATTCACTATCTTCTTTATCGGCCGTGACAGGTAGTTATAGAAGAAAATAAGAAGTAACAACGAAACGATAATCGCGTGGGTAAGATCGTGGTAAAGCCTGGTGGCAGAGCGTTGCACAAATTCATTGATAACGTATTTGTCGTCCACCAGGATTTGCAACATCCCTTCGGATTGATGGAAGGGCGGGATTTGGAAATGAATCGAAAGTGTATGCTCTTCAGCAAACAGCTGCCTCGATAACCATTGGGTGATTGAATTGTAATTCCCGGATTCCCTTTGGTTACTGGAAAGCACTTCCCCGAAATCATCAACCACTGTTGCACCGCGCAGAGCCGGGTGCTGTAGCAACCCTTCGGTCAGTTTGTTGGCCTGCTGGCTGTTTACTTGGTAAACAGCCAGTAACGCCTGAGACCGGTTCATCTCGAGGATATTGTAAAGCTCCTGATCCAGCGTGTTTTTTAATGTCCCAAAATCGCGATAAATCGAAACCGACGACAAAACGGTCCCAACAATCAGGGTTACCATTAACACCACTGTGGAATGCTTAAACGGCAAAGAATTCCAAATTTGCAATTTCGCAGCTCCATTGCTCATTGCGTTGGCACAACTAAGTCACCAAATTTATAGTCACAGCACCTTAAAATCCGGCACCGAATGCATGTCTATATGCTGACAACATTATCATTACTAAAGCACACACATCAAAACTCAGCCCCACATTTTTTCGTGAAATGGGAACATATATGATCAAAAAAGTGTGGCGTAACGTAATGAAAAACGGTGCTTATCAATAAAAAGCTGAAGGTTGCAATATGCGCGGAATTATGTGGTTTCGACATGACTTACGTCTTCACGACAATCCGGCCCTGATGTCCGTCAGTCAACGCTGTGAACAGGCGCTGTTCCTCTACGTATTCGACCCGGACTGGTTCACCCATGACCGATTCGGTTCCAGACACCTCGGAGAATTTCGCCTTAACTTCCTGCTCGAAAGTCTGGAGCAACTTCACTTCTCTCTCGCGCAAAAGAACCAACATTTAGCGATCAAAGTCGGAAAACCAAAAGCAGTGATTTCTCAACTTTGCGACAAGCATAAGATAGGGTTTGTCGGAGTGAACTCCCATCCGGGGGTTTACGAACGCCGGGACGTAGCAAGATGCCAAATGCACCTTACTGCACAGGTACATTGCACAGACAGCTTCACGCTTTACCTGCGTGAACAGATTGCACCGTATATTGAGGAATTCCCGGCAACGTTTTCCCAGTTCAGGCGGAGAATTCAAAAACAAAACCTGCAACCGGGCCTTCCCGTCAGCGCACCCTATATGCTGCCGGAGCCCTTGGTTGAAGGATCAGACATACTGCCCCACACCAACGGCAAAAACGCCGAATACGCGGGTGGAGAAAGAACAGGTTTGCAAAGGCTTGCTGATTACGTAGCCCCCGACGGAAATATCGAACACTACAAAGAGACTCGCAACGGTTTTGAAGGTTGGCAGTTTTCATCAAGGCTCTCTGCTTGGCTCGCTAACGGGAGTTTGTCTGTAAGAAAAGCGATGGCCGACATCATGCATTGGGAGGTTGCAGAAGGTGAAACCTCCTCATCCAAGGCATTGAAAGATGAATTACTGTGGCGGGAATTTTTCCAGTGGATGCAATGGCACTACGAGGCGAAGCTTTTCAGTTTCAGGGGAATAAACAACCGCAAGCCACTAACAACCTACTACGCCAACCGTTTCAGGGCCTGGCAAAACGGCAACACTGATTACCCTATCGTTAATGCGTGCATGAACCAACTCAAAGAAACCGGATGGCTGTCAAATCGGGGCAGACAAATCGCAGCCAGTTGCCTGGTGAACGAACTGGGTATCGACTGGCGGTATGGCGCTGCCTGGTTTGAGCAGCAACTCATTGATTTCGACGTCGCATCAAACTACGGCAACTGGCAGTACCTCGCAGGTGTGGGGGCCGACCCAAAAGGACCGCGGCATTTCAACCTTGAAAAGCAGGCTGAGTACTACGACCCGGATGGCACGTTCAGAAAACGCTGGTCCGGCACACCAAGCCTGAAGGACATTGAGCTCGATCCCTTTTTTGGGAACTCTGACACTCGATGTGCAACAAACCGCTCGCGCGATTCAAAGGAAATAAACACCACCTCCCAAATAAAACATGCCCGGTTTGCGAAAAACCGTTTACCTGGCGGAAAAAGTGGAAAGCCAATTGGGAGAGCATCATTTATTGCTCGGAAAAATGCCGCAGGAACAAAAAAGGAAAACAAAATGGAAATGCTGGCAACGCTGAAAGAAGCTGACACGGTCCGGTTGATTTTAGGAGACCAACTGAATGCATCTCACAGTTGGTTCCACCACAGAGACGATTCTGTAGTTTACCTGATCGCAGAGCTTCACCAGGAAACCGATTACACCCTGCACCATCTTCAAAAACTCTGCGGTTTCTTTGCCGCCATGGGGGAATTTGCGCATGCACTGAGCCAAGCCGGGCACAGGGTCATTTACCTAACATTAGACGAAAGTGCCGGGTGTCCTTCCCTTCCTGACCTTATTAAGCAGGTGATAAGCCAGACCTGTGCTCGCGCCTTTCAATACCAAACCCCGGATGAATACCGTTGGTAAAACAACTCTCAGAACTGGGCGAGCAGTTACCGTGTGAATGCATCGCGGTATCTTCGGAGCATTTCCTGACCTCAGAGGACATGCTGACAAAGTGGTTCTCATCAGAAAAATTGCCGGTTATGGAAACCTTCTACCGCAACATGCGCAGGCACTACGGTATTTTAATGGAGGGTTCAAAACCGGTTTCCGGGAAATGGAACTATGACCACGATAACCGCGAAGCGCTAAAGAAAGACGTCCCTCTCCCTGAACCACTGGTGTTTGCCAATGATGTCACCGGTATTGTGGAAAGACTGAGACGTCATGGCATCAAATCCCTGGGCGAAATCACAGAACAAAGCGGGAAATACCACCTTCTCTGGCCGGTAAACAGAAAGCAATCTCAGGCACTGCTGGAACACTTCCTGCGTTATTGTCTGCCCCAGTTTGGCCGTTATCAGGACGCAATGATTACCAGTGACAAGCCTCAATCCTGGAGCCTGTTCCACAGCCGGATTGCCTTTAGCCTCAACTCTAAAATGCTTCACCCACTGGATGTCATTAACCAGGCTCTTTCTCACTGGCAAGCAAACCCGGATGCGATATCGCTGGCGCAAATTGAAGGTTTTATCCGGCAAATCCTCGGATGGCGGGAATACATGCGGGCGATTTACCTGGTCAGGATGCCAGAATACGCCGGGTTGAACTTCTTTAACCACCAGCGGGCACTTCCTGATTTTTTCTGGCATGGCGAAACCAATATGAGTTGTGTGCGCCACGCCATACGGCAATCCCTGGAATACGGCTATGCCCACCATATTCAGCGGTTAATGGTAACCGGCAATTTCGCCCTGCTGTCCGGATGCAGTCCCGATGACGTCGACCAATGGTATTTGGTATTTACGTGGATGCCATTGAATGGGCCCAAATCACCAACACCCGGGGGATGAGCCAGTTTGCAGACGGCGGCATGGTTGCCACCAAACCCTATGTCTCTTCGGGGCAATACATTAACAAAATGAGCAACTACTGCTCTTCCTGCCAGTACGACGTGAAAAAGAAAACCGGTGAACATGCCTGCCCGTTTAACAGCTTGTACTGGCACTTTTTAGATCGTCACCAAAAAGTGCTAACGCGCAATCCCAGAATAGGCATGATGTACCGACACTGGGATAATCTCGAAGAGGCACAAAGACAGGCAGTGCTTGACCAAGCTGAAACCTACCTCGCCAACATCAACCGGTTGTAGCAATATCCGTGTTGAGATGGGTATCGCCATCATAATGGTCGAGCAGGGAAAGAATCCGTTCGGTTACCCGTCTGGAGTATATGAGTGCGGTATGGGCAAAAGGATATACTTCGTGGCTTTCCATCCCCTCGATTTTAGTTTCCTCAAGCAACACCGTGCCGTCTGAATCGGCGCGAGGAAGGAACAGCGTAGCCGGGCCGATCGGAAGGTCACCGGCAATGCTGTGCAGTTTTGCTTTGTAGCGCCACTCATGCACATCATCAGGCAAAAGAAACCGCTTGCTGTCTCTGAACATGAATTCATCCAAATCCAGGGAACGGATAAAACCGGCCAGGCTTGAACCCTGATGGGGTGTACCCAGTGTGATTACCGCCCTGACGTTATCAGATTGGTGTGAGCCGGCATCGAGATAGGCGCGTGAAATCACGCCCCCCATTGAATGCCCTATCAGGCAACATGGTGCATCCCCTATGAAGGTATCGATTTTTGAAAACAGCTCGGGGATGTCCGGCTTAGTGGTGTGGTAACTGAGGTTCAAAACCTCGTGCCCGGCTTCCTCTATCCGGTTGCAAAGCGGCAACATCACAATGCCGTGCATATACAGGCCATGTAACACAACCACTTTCATTTCGTCACCTCACTCTCCTATGTTGTTACGATTAATAAAACACCATTCAAAAACATTGGCAAGAATTGTTTTAACAACGAAAAAGCCGGCACAGGGCCGGCTCGGTATGGAAGCGCGAAAGCGTTAGAAAATCAGGTGGGCAACGCCCGCAATCACAGGCAGGGTAACCAAAGTACGCAGGATAAAGATAACGAACAGTTCCCACAGTTTTACCGGGATCTTACTGCCCAGCAGCAGCGCACCCACTTCAGACAGGTAGATCAACTGAGTCACTGACAGTGCTGCGATAACAAAACGGGTCAGGTCACTTTCAATATCAGCCGCCAGGATCGCCGGGATAAACATGTCAGCAAAACCAACCATGATAGTTTCAGATGCTTTTACTGCATCCGGAATGTGCAGGGCTTCCAGCAGCGGGACAAACGGCATTCCCAATACAGTAAACACACTGGTGTATTCCGCCACAATCAGCGCAATTGTACCGATAGCCATGACCACGGGCAGCACGCCAAATACCATATCAATCGCATTGTGGACGCCTTCTTTTACCACGTCAGAGATTGAACGGATTTTCGATGCACGCTCAATGGCACACTGGAAACCGTAATTCAGCGCAGACTCTCCCTGAGGCAGTGTTTCTTCACGGTTGTGCTCTGCACGGCCGTCAATAAGCTCATTCTTTTTCCAGCAAAGCGGAGGCAGGCGAGGCACAACCACAGCAGCCACAAATCCCGCGGCACATACCGCCAGGTAGAACTGGGCAAACAGGTGTTCAAGCTGAACCTGGGCAACCACGACCAAACTGAAACTGATGGAAACCGCAGAGAACGTTGTACCAACAACAGCCGCTTCACGCTGGGTGTAATAGCCTTGTTCATACTGCTTGCTGGTCATCAGGATACCGACGCTGCCGTCACCCAACCAGGAAGCCGCGCAGTCAACAGCTGAACGTCCTGGCAAACCAAACATAGGACGCATCAAACGGGTAAACGCCGCGCCTAACATTTCCAGCAAGCCAAAATTAGTCAAAAGAGGAAGTAACAGGCCGGCAAAAATAAAGACAGAAAGCAGTGTTGGCAGCAGATCATTGAGAATGAAAGCCCCCGTCGCACTGCTGGTTACCATTTCAGGACCAAAGCCCATCATGGTCATCACAATAAAGACGGCACCTACAACACGGGTAGCAGCCCAAGGCACTGTAGGGCTCAGCAATCCGTTCAGGAACGGGGATTTTTGAATCGCTGTGGGTTTGAACACCAGGTTTACCACCGTTGCGAGTGCGCTCAGAACCACGATGGTACTAACAACCACTGTCGCTTCATCACCCAGTACAGCGAGAATGCTCTTTGCCATCACGGCAATTGGAATTGTGACACTGTCACCAAAAGCAACAGGTGTCATGAATAAAAATATGCCCAACAGGGACGGGACGACAAACATGATCAGGTTTCTTGTCGTCACCGGGATGTTCTTGATTGTTTGAGTGTTTTCCATCGTGCGACTTCCATAAAAACGGCGACTGCCAAAAATAAAAACTAAAATTTCGCTTCAAATGCAGGTTATCGAATCTGATTTGATTTGTAAACGGATAAATAGTCATTAATTCTGCATATAATCTCGATTGCGGCATTTGATAACGATTACATATATTTTCACAGTTCAATCATTAATCAAATTGCGTGATATTCAAGCTGATATTTTGCAAACCAAGCAGTGAATTAAATACAATTCATCACATCAATAAACCAATCATTAACCGAATCACTTAGGATTTTTCGCATTGGATATGTGGCACCGAAAACTGTTCTCAGGCATCGCCGTCGATTGACTGCCTCCCTCCGAGTTTGATTCTGAAAAGTGAAACATCTCCAACACGTTATCCATCGTTTAATTTCCTTATGTAGGTTGTTGTAATCTACCTATCTTGAAGGGATGCCTTATGCCGCGACGAAGGTGTGATGATGGGTGTGTCTATGGATAACATCCTGAAATGCCATGAAGTTTTAAATAACTCATTTGTAAAGGCAGAGAACTGTTATCTGTATGATGATAAGGGTAACCGGTTCGTAGATTTGGAATCCGGCATCTGGTGTACGTCGATTGGTCACTGCCACCCGCGTGTGAACCGCGTTTTTGAAACACAGGCAAACAAACTCGTCCACCTCGGGACACGGTTTCTCAATGTATTCGCCCATCAGGCCGCGGAACGCATTCTCAATCAAAACGGGATGCCCGGAGGAAAATGTGTATTTCTCAGTTCCGGCAGTGAAGCCGTTGAACTGGGGGTAAAAATCGCCCATGCCTATACCCAAAGGCCGCTCTGTATATCTTCGTCAAATGCCCACCTCGGCTCCTACGGCAGCGCCGGTACCCAACGAAGTGACGAGTGGATACAAATAGATTGGAATAACCCTCCTCCCCTACAATCGCTTCCCTATGAGAAAATCGGCGCGTTGGTCTTTGAGCCCGGTGGCAGCGGTGTCAGTTTCGTTCACTTTCCACCAGCAACCTACGTGGAAAACCTGGCAGAAAACGTAAAACAGCACGGTGGCATCATTGTTGTTAATGAGGTAACAACCGGGATGGGAAGAACCGGGAAGTGGTTTGGTTATCAGCACTATGACCTTCAACGATGTTGTTGCCCTGGGAAAAGGCCTGGGTGCAGGCTACCCGGTCAGTGCGGTGGCCATGAAGCGCGAAGTTGCTGAAAAACTGGAGAGTCAGGCCTTTACTTACGTCCAATCCCACCAAAATGACCCGCTGGGTTGTGCGGTTGCCAATGAAGTCCTTTCGGTTATCAAGGATGAAAAACTCATAGAGAGATCTGCCTCCCTGGGGGCTGTGTTCCTTGATGGTTTGAGAAAGATTGAAAAGCGCTTTGATATTGTGAAAAACACGCGGGGCAGAGGCTTGCTGCTGGCCATTGAATTTCACCCGGATGCGCGTCTTTCTGTGACAAACTTGCACAGAACACTTCTGGAAAAGGGGTACTTGGTTGGTTATTACCCCAAAGGGAACATACTCAGGTTCAGCCCACCATTGACGATCAACGAACCTGAAATAGAAAAGTTCCTGCAGTGCCTGGAATCCTCGCTGGCGTAAACCTTCTTATTGCCTTACCCAACGGTTGTTTTCAGCCTATACGGCGATCAATCTTCCCGGTTTCAGACTCAATCCAACCAAATGCACTGTCAAGCATGGTGACAACGGCCCGCTTCTTTACCGGCAACCTGTCCACCACCAACAACAGGCGTTCAAAGACTTGTTCCTGCTCCGGATAATACTTAACGAGCGCTTTTGCACATTCGGTTGGGTTTTCAATCCAGCGCTTTTCCCGGTGGAACACCAAGCCGTAGGCGGATCGAATACAGAGCTTGGCGGACTCTTCCGCTGCATCCAACTGGGTTTTCCATTGAGTCGCCGTTGCCATCTTCCTGCGAAGGACAGCATACCGGCCTTTTACGTCTCCCCTGACCGCTTTGGCGATATCCCAGCTCGGGACAAAGTGCCCGAAACTGGTGGAGAGCTCATCACCGTGCACGCGCACCGCAGCGTGCTTCAACAGAAAGCCCCACCGCAATAAATTGCCAAGATCAGCGATGTCTCCAACGGTGATCAAGGTGACGTCAATATTAACCCATTCAGGCTTGCTACGTACCATCTGGTAACAAAGGGACTGGAAGCTGGATTTTTGCTGGGATGACAACCCAATACGGGTGACCACCAGCAGGTCGATATCAGAACGGCTCCAGACAGCACTGCGCCAGGCAACACTTCCGGTTGCATACACACTGACAAGGTTCTTTCCCAAAACCCTGGAAAACTGCCGGCAGATTTGCTCAACAGGCTGGCGGTATTCATCCTGCAACGGTCCGTTCCTGTCCGGTTCCGGCAGCATATTGGCTCGGGGTGTTGATTGGTACACTATCTAACGCTCTGAATCTTCGATTGCACTTATTTTCCGGTAATCCCGGCTCAAATCAAGCCGTTACTGGTATAGTAGTGCCGACATTCACCAAAAAAGTTAAACCATGACTCAAGACGCTTTAATGTCATTTGATGACGCACTGGAAGTGGCTTTCGACATTCTGGAAGAGATGGCGGAAGACAACCTGGAATATAACGATCTCGAACTCTACAGCGAGAAGTTCGATGAATTCGGTGCTGCCGTCGCCGTTGACGTTGCGGATGACTGGGATGAGCAAGTCGGCTTTCCGGTAGATAAAGAGCGCTTTGCTGAAATTAACATTGGCATCGCTGACGAAGAGAAGCTTGCCGTCGTATTGGCACGTATGCTGATAAGCCGTGATCCGGATGAAAAGTTCTGTCACATCCTGTGGAAACGGGACACCTGAGTTTAAGACCTCCGCTTATCTACGACAAACCCGGCTCAAGGCCGGGTTTGTTTTATCTGGAATGCTTTTTCTTTGTAAAGTAAGCGAACTTTATACGGTAAGTGGCATTTCCTGAGGTGGCACGTTGTGGTGTACGCGGCGCAGGCCCAGCATCGCAAACACTGACGCCACCAGCATCAGAATGCCCAAAGGCATCTGGTTATCGGCTGGCATAAAGGATGCTGCCATTGTTGCCAAACCGGCACCCAGGTTTTGCATACCACCCAGTACCGCACCGGCTGTACCAGCATGATACGGAAACGGAGAGACCGCACCGGTTGTTGCAGCAGGGAACAGAATGCCGGCACCGAGGAAATAGGTTGTTGCACCGCCAATCAGCGTCAGCACGGTTGTATGGCCGAAAGCACCCGGAATCAGCACAACCAGTGCGCCGGCAACAATGGCAAACAGGCCAAAGTTCAGGGCGCGGTTTTCATTCCAGCGCGATGCAATCATGCTCGACAGTGCAGCACCGGCCAGGTATCCGGGAATCGGCACAATAAACAGAATGCTCACCAGCGTTGGTTTCAGGTGCAGCGTCCCGCCCAACAATACACCCGCCGCTGCCTCGAACACCGCCACACCCGCAAAGGTTGCCACCAGGCAGATCAGGTATCCCTGAAAACGTCGGTTGCCCAACACATATCGGTAACTGTCTGAAACACGCTCATTCTTACGGGCAGATGCCGGAAGGGTTTCAACAAACCAGGACATCATGGCAATCACAACTGCCGCACCAAACAGTGCCAGGAACAGATAGCCGCTCCGCCAGCCAAATACCGACGTCAGGTAGCCACCCAACACCGGGGCAATCAGCGGAGAAAACATCAGGCACATGCTTACCAGGCTGTTGGCTTTGTGCAGCGCCTTACCCTCAAAACAGTCGCGTGTCAGCGTACGTGACATCACTCCGCCGCAGCCGATACCGAGACCCTGGATAAAACTGCCAGCCAGGAACAGGGAATATTCGTGCGCAAACAGGGCCAGTAAAGTACCCATCAGGTAAATAACCAGACCAACCATAATGATTGGCTTTCGGCCAAAACGGTCTGACAGGGTTCCGTAGACAAACTGTGACAGTCCGTAAGGGATCAGGTAACACGCCATGACCGCCTGCAACGACGCCGGGTCAACCAGGAAGTCTTTCGCCATGTGGCCGATTGACGGCACATAAAGCGTCTGGGTCATTTGACCTAGACCGGTTAAGACAACAATAAGGAAGGTTAACCTCGCCAATGGGACAGACGAAGACATACCGCATCTCCTGACAAAATGATCTAATGTGAAAAAGGGATTTTTTAGAATTTTACGTAGGGATAAGAGCAGATAATCACGAGGATTTATTGCATTTATTAGAGGTTATCTCGCTACGGCGCGAGATATTAGGGGTTTCGCAGTTTTTAGACAAGGAAATTTGTGACACTCAGCACGATAGATTTCTATCATTGGCATTAGAAAAAATAATGTATTGAGCGCAATGTCTGCAATTATGCACTCTCTGGAAATGCTGTTCAGCCTTTGTGGCAAGGCTGAACAGGAAAACGGGTCGCCCCCCGCAAGCGGATACAAAAAAGCAGCGAATCAACGCTGCTTTTCAAATGTACTATTCGCTCGGTGCGGTGTCAGGCTTTCTTTTCATCCAGCTCCAATCGGTGACCGTGCTGCTGTTTCGCCTTCAAATAGTTGGCGTTGTCGTCTTTGACGTACGCATGGGTCCCAACCACTTCTGCGATTTCAATGCCGTGATCACCCAGCTCTTTAATCTTTTTAGGATTGTTGGTCACCAGACGGATTTTGTCGACGCCCAGCGCCTTCAGCATTTCGGCAGCCTCAGTGAAGTCGCGGAGATCATCATCAAAGCCAAGATGATTGTTCGCCTGGTAGGTATTCATACCTTCAATCTGGAGCTTATACGCATCCAGTTTGTTGTAGAGGCCAATACCCCGTCCTTCCTGACGCAGGTACAAAATAATCCCGCCGGTGTCACCCATACGGTTGATGGTCTCTTCAAGCTGTTCACCACAGTCACAGCGTGATGAATGGAAAACATCACCTGTCAGGCACTCAGAATGCAAGCGAACCAAAGGCGTTTCCGTTGCATCCGCTTTGTTGAATACCAGTGCCACATGCTCTTTGTCACTTTCGAGCCCGCTGAACGACAGGATCTCTGCCGGAATTCGGCTGCCAATGCCCACTTTAAACGGAACTCGTGCTCTGACTTCTACCATATCGATCTACTACTACTCCACTACTGGCTATAAATTGCCTGCTTCAGGAAGGCGCTAAGCATACTACAAGGAAGCCTTAGTGAGAATTGTTATATTATAACAATTCGCTAGCATCCAAGTAGCAAAGGTACTAAGTGATACGTCCATAGATGGCGAAATTGTCCTGCATCAGTGCATCTGCATTCCGGGCTAAGTGAACGGGCTCACATAATTTACACATAATTAACAACATAGCTTATTTCACCGCTACGTAGTTCTTGGTGAAGACAGGCAGGGAACTGAACGCGCCAATTCTCAAGTTCCTCGCTGACTTACACGCATTTTAAGAAAAACTACCTACGAGTATTCCACTACGACTCAAGTCGGATACGCAACTTACTTCTTAACTTTACGTGCGTGTTGATGCGAGTGCCATGTTAAAGAAATGTTTTACATCCTAATAAAGTGACGACACGACAAAGACCACAAAAGGACGTGAAACATGAGTCTTATCTCCCGTACCGTTAAAAAAGCTCTGGTCACCATGGGCGTAATCGCAATGGCTGCCACCAGTGCCTCCAGCCTGGCTGCTGATAAAGTTTACCGATTGAAACTCGCTGAAACCTGGGGACCTAACTTCCCTATCTTCGGTGACGCGACTAAAAACATGGCGGCAATGGCAGAAAAAATGTCAAACGGACGCCTGCAAATCCGCATCGACTCCGCCAACAAGCACAAAGCCCCGCTTGGCGTATTCGACATGGTTAAGGCCGGTCAGTACGACATGGGCCACTCCGCCTCTTACTACTGGAAAGGCAAGGTTCCGAACACACTGTTCTTTACCACAATGCCGTTCGGCATGGTTGCATCAGAGCAGTATGCCTGGTTCTACCACGGCGGCGGAATGGAGCTGATGGAAGAAGTGTATTCTCCACATAACCTGCTCTCCTTCCCTGGCGGTAACACCGGCGTTCAGATGGGCGGCTGGTTCCAGAAAGAAATTAACTCCGTTGCGGACCTCGACGGCTTAAAAATGCGTATTCCGGGTTTTGCCGGCGAAGTGCTGGCGAAGCTGGGTGCCAGCCCGACCAACATCGCACCGGGTGAACTCTACACCGCCCTTGAGCGCCGCACTATCGATGCGCTGGAGTGGGTAGGCCCGGGCCTTGACCTGCGTATGGGCTTCCACAAGATTGCCCCTTACTACTACACCGGCTGGCATGAGCCTGCAACCGAGCTCCAGTTCCTGGTTAACAAGCGTACCTGGAAACGTCTGCCGGAAGACCTGCAGGAAATCCTGCGCGTCGCGATGCGTACCGCTGCTTACGACATGTATGTCCACAACGCCCACGCCAGTGCCGAAAACTGGGCCACCATGAAGCAGGAATACCCGAATATTCAGGTCAAAAACTTCCCTGCTGAAGTCATGGATGCAGTTAAAAAGGCAAATGATCAGTTGCTTGAAGAACATGCTTCCAAGGATGAACAAGCCAAGAAGATCCTGGCTTCACAGAAAGAGTACATGGGCAAGATCCGCCAGTGGACACAAATCTCTGACCAGGCTTACCTGGATATCAAGTGATACCCCCAGCAACACGGCGCCGGATCCAACCGGCGCCGCATTTTTCTATTTCAGCCTCGCCCCGGAGTAATTATGCGAAGCCTTATCATGATGGAGCGGATTATCAACCGCACAGCCGATGCCCTCGGTTGGATCGCCAGTACCCTCTTCCTACTGCTGATGGCTAACGTTTTTTATGATGTTGTCATGCGTTATGCCTTCAACAGTGTATCCATCGCCTTACAAGAGATGGAATGGCACCTGTTTTCTGCGGTCTTTATGCTTGGCGTCCCTTATGCCATCAAGGCCGGTGGCCATGTTCGCGTAGATGTACTTTACGAGCGCTGGAGTGAAAAGACCCAAGCCATCGTAGACCTTTTCGGCACAATCGTTTTCCTCATCCCTTTTGCTGTTCTGGTTATCTACTACGGCATCGATTTCGCAAGGGAAGCATTTGAGCTGGGTGAAAGCAGTGGTGATCCAGGCGGTCTCCCCCACCGCTGGATCATCAAGGCGCTCATCCCACTCTCTTTCTTCTTTATGGCACTTACCGGCGTAGGCATGCTGCTCCACTCGCTGAACCGCCTGATTAACGCAACAAAAACCCAGGCAGGATAAGGAGAGTCACTGTGGTTGGTATCATTATGTTCGCAGTGGCGCTGTTTGCCCTGCTGCTTGGTTTCCCGGTTGCCTTCACCTTTGGTGGTATTGCCCTCCTGTTCGGGGTTTGGGCAGAAGGTCCGGAAATGTTTGCCTTTATGCCTTACCGTGTCATGAGCATCATGCAGAACACGGTATTGATGGCGGTTCCTCTTTTTGTCTTTATGGGCCTGGTGCTTCAGAAAACCCGTCTTGCAGAACAGTTGCTTGAATCTATGGGACGCCTGTTCGGTGGCGTTCGCGGCGGCCTTGCCATTTCAACGGTATTGGTAGGCTGTCTGCTTGCTGCTTCCACCGGCGTGGTGGGTGCATCCGTAGTAGCCATGGGGCTTATTTCCCTGCCTGTAATGCTCAAATACCGGTATGACAAAGGGCTCGCCTGCGGCACCATCTGCGCATCCGGTACACTGGGCCAGATCATTCCGCCGTCCATTGTTCTTATCCTGTTGGGCGATGTGCTCGGCATTCCGGTTGGCGACCTTTTCCAGGCGGCAATCTGGCCGGGTTTGATCCTCGTTGGCGCTTACATTCTCTACATCCTTTACTTCGCATGGCGTAACCCGGAATCCGCCCGCGCAATGGAACGCAACGATGACCAATCCCGCAAGGATGAAGTTATTGAAGCACTTAAGGCGGTTATCCCTCCCCTGGCACTGATTATCGTTGTTCTCGGCTCTATTTTTGCCGGTATCGCCACGCCGACAGAGTCCGCTGCCCTTGGTGGTGTCGGCGCGGTGTTTCTTTCTCTCGCTTACCGCCAGTTCAGTTGGAAAATGCTTTATGACAGTGCCTATGAAACGGTAAAGGTCACGGCAATGGTATTCGGTATCCTGCTGGGTGCAACCGCATTTTCCATGGCGTTCACCTACACAGGCGGCGACTACCTGGTGGAAGAGTGGATGATGCGCTGCCGGGTGAAAAATGGGGCTTCCTGGTGATCACCATGCTGGTGATCCTGCTGCTCGGTTTCTTTATCGACTTCGTGGAAATCTGTTTCATCATCGTGCCAATCCTTGCGCCGGTTGCGGAAATGATGGGTATCAACATGGTGTGGTTTGCCATCCTTGTTGCCATGAACCTGCAAACGTCATTCCTGACGCCACCGTTCGGGTTCAGCCTGTTCTACCTTAAAGGTGTGGCGCCGGACGGCGTGACGACCCGTGATATCTATCGCGGTGTGATGCCCTTTATCTGCATCCAGATAGGTGTACTGGTATCCATCCTGCTGTTCCCCGGATTTTACGGATTGGCCTGAACCTAATCACCACACCAAAAACCACATGGCGCACACTCTGTGCGCCATGGTTTGTTTCAATAATTAAGAGACTGATAACATAAGGCCAAATCATATGGATGTGATTCAACGAGCTGGCCGGATGTCACTGAAACTTAAAATCATTCTTCTCACTCTTTTCCCCCTGGTGCTTATTAGCGTTGCCATTGGGTGGATCACGATTGACCAGACGAAAACCCTCGGCCAGAAAGAAGTTGAGACGTTCCGCAACAGCCTGCTCGCCGCAAAAGAGCAAGCACTGAAAGACCACCTTTCCATCGCCCTTGGCAGTATTGAGCATATTTACAATCAGGCTTCAGAAGATGACCCGGTAGCGCAGGAGCAGGTAAAGGCAATCCTCCGCCAGCTTGAGTTCGGTGATGACGGCTATTTCTTTGTTTACGATGAGACGGGTACCAACCTTGTCCATCCGACCCTGCCCGACTTGCAGGGCCAGAACCTTATCAACCTGATGGACAGTAACGGCAACTTCCTTATCCAGAAATTGCTTAACGCTGCACAGGCAGGCGGCGGTTTCCACCAATACCTCTGGCATAAGCCTTCAACTGATGAAGTGGTCTCCAAACTGAGTTATGCCTCCTGGCTGCCAAAATGGAGCTGGATGCTGGGTACCGGTCTCTATATCGAAGATATCGACCAGCGGGTTGCCGAAGTTGAAAACTCTATCCAAAAAAACATCGATACCACCCTCCTGACCATCGGGGTACTGCTCTCGGTGGCCGTTTTTGTCATGATCGCTATCGCACTTGCCGTGAACTTGCATGAGCACCGGCTGGCGGATGACCGCATCCGGGAGTTAGCCCATAAAACCGTCATGATGCAGGAGGACGAGAAAAAACACCTCGCCCGCGAACTGCATGACGGCGTGAACCAATTGCTGATTTCCGCCAAATGCCATATGGAGTTGCTTGGCAGCAATATGCGTAAAGGCGACAGAGACAGAGCATCTGACCATCTCACAAAAGGTGAAAACTCGCTGATGATGGCAATCAGCGAGATCCGGGCCATTTCGCACAACCTGCGCCCTAGCGCGTTGGATGATATTGGCCTTGTTGCTGCACTAAGCAGCCTGATTGAGGACTTCTCAGCCTCTACCACCATCCGGGTTAACCGGACGCTCGGCGATATCAATACCCCGCTGCCGACGGAAGTGGTGACTACCCTCTACCGGGTGGTTCAGGAATCACTGGTCAACATCGAAAAACACTCAGCTTCCAACCAAGTTGAGCTTGAGCTTGCACAACTTGCTGACCGGCTGCAGCTGATTATCCGGGACAACGGCAAAGGCTTCAGGGTTGCCGAAGCCTTGAAAGGCAAAGGCATTGGCCTTAGGAATATGCGGGAGCGGGTCGAATTTATCGGCGGTGACCTCGAAATCAGTTCCGACATTGGTCACGGCACCGAAATCGTCGTGCTGTTAGATTTAAAACGATTTTTCAGGGAGACCCACTAATGGCGACAATTCGCATTCTTCTGGCTGATGATCACCGGGTTGTACTCGAAGGCTTTATGGCGCGGCTGGAAAACGAGGGCAACATCCAGGTTGTCGGCACAGCCAGCAACGGTCTGGAAGCCCTTGAACTGGCCAAATCACTGAAACCGGATGTCGTGCTGATGGATATCAGTATGCCCCTTCTCAACGGAATAGAGGCAACAGAAAGGTTCAAGCTGGAATGCCTGATACCCGGGTGTTGATGCTCACCATGCATGACAGCCGGGAATACATTATGAAGGTAATGCGTGCCGGTGCGTCCGGCTACATCCTGAAAGAAGTCTCGGCCGACGAAATGGTAAAGGCCATTGAAACCGTCTACCAGGGTGCAACCTATTTTTGCAGCGCCGCCAGCCAGGCACTGTTCAATGCAACCGAAGAACAGGCAGCAGAAAAGCAACGCAAACCCTTGCTTAGCCGCCGGGAAATTACCATTCTGACAATGGTCGCCCAGGGAAAAAGCAGCAAAAAAATCGGCCAAGAACTGGATATAAGCGTCCGGACCGTTGAAACCCACCGCCAAAACATCAAACACAAGCTGGAAGCCAAATCGACCGCTGAAATGGTCTCCTATGCAATGCGTGAGGGATTGGTAGAGGGGTGAGTTGGATTGGTCAGGGGGCAAACTGGCAGATATTGATTTTGGGGATTAATTGGGGCTGGCGGATTGCGCTGGCTTGTTTCTGCCCAATCCCTGACCACTGTGAAATCTAGCTCATATTATGTCAATATTTTCCCTACGGAAAATAATCCAAGCTCACACCCCTGGAGTTTACTATCAATCTATTTTTTTTGTCATAATTATCGAAAAGTCGAATTGCATCCCATTCTGAAAGATGGCTAATATACGATCATTACCTTATTGAGAATAAGGTTGCTTATGTATCCTTATTCAATATTGATCTAGAATTCATCAATCGCTTATGGCACGTTTTGTATCCCCACCTAAATCTGAATTCCATCTTCTTCGTCAACCTTTACAGGCTGGTGAACGTATTGTTTTTGATTTCTTTGACACCCACTTACATGAAGAGTGGGAAATATATATTCAGCCACACCTTAATGGTTTAAGACCAGACTTTGTTTTACTCAACCCTAAGGTAGGTATTGCAGTTTTTGAGGTGAAAGACTGGAATTTTGATGCAATGACGTACCGCATTGAGAGAAATGGTCAATCATTCCCAAAGCTTATGGCAACTAAAGATGGAAAAACTTTCTCTAAGCAATACGAAAACCCGATAGAAAAGGTCTACCAATATAAAAACGAACTTTTTAATCTTTATTGTCCTAGGTTACAACAAGGGGCGGGTTTTTCTGTTATTACTGCAGGAACCATATTTCCCTTTGCAGATGACTCCTACGCTCAGAATCTCTTTGCACCGTGTTTAGAATTTCGTGGGATGAATCGTTTCCCACAATATAACCCGATATCTGGACGAGACGCACTTAAAAATGGTGACATCTTTGCAGTATTTCCTGAAGCACAACGGGTATATTCAAGCAAAATGAATCCAGAATTATATAAAGATATTAAAAATTGGTTAATTGAACCCGATTTTTCTGAAACTCAACGAAAACCTATTGAACTGGATAAAACTCAACGCTTATTCGCAACTAGTAGAACTAAATCGGGTTATCGACGAATACGAGGAGCTGCGGGGTCGGGAAAATCATTAGTCTTAGCTGCTCGGGCCGCCGAGCTATTAGGTCAAAACAAACAAGTATTAGTTGTTACTTTTAACATCACTCTACTTCATTACTTAATGGATATTGCTGTTCGCTGGCCTCAAGCTGGAGGTAAAACCCGTTCCGATATTACTTGGCTCAATTTCCATTATTGGTGCAAACGCATCTGCATTGAGCATGGTTACACTGATGAATACGAAAGTCTTTGGAAAGTTGCAAATCCCCAAGAAGTGCTGAACAACCTACTTCCTGCACTGGTGGATAAAATAATTGATTTATCCGGCAATGAACTTGCTTCAAAATATGACGCAGTTTTAGTTGATGAAGGGCAGGATTTTCTCCCAAATTGGTGGTCAGTATTACGGAAAATATGTAAACCAAACGGCGAAATGTTGCTTGTAGCCGACGCGACTCAAGACATTTACGATACAGCTAGATCTTGGACTGACGACGCGATGACTGGCGCTGGCTTCAGCGGTAATTGGGCTGAACTAGATGTAAGTTATCGTCTGCCCAAATTGGCGATGGATAAGGCGGCTGACTTTGCCAAATGTTTTTTGCCACAAGAGTTAATAAATATACCTAAAACTAATCAATTAGATATTGAACTTGAGCATTGCGAACTTAGGTGGGTACATGTAAATAATGATAATGCAGAGGAAATTTGTTGTTCTGAATTATTAAGACTATCAACAACAGGAATACCTGAAACCCTGTCAATTTCTGATACGACATTTCTATGTGGTAGTAGAACCTTTGGTATTGAGGTTGTAAAAAGGCTTGGATCCAAAGGTATCCGTGTTCTTCATACATATGATCCAAATGACCAAGAATCAAGACGCCAAAAAGTTGGGTTTTACATGGGGGATGCGCGCATTAAAGCAACAACGATCCACAGTTTTAAAGGTTGGGAGTCTCGTGCTTTAGTATTGTATGTTGGTAATTCTTTAGATCAGAAGACTCTTGCGCTTCTTTACACTGGGTTAACTCGGCTTAAGCGTCATCCTGATGGAAGTTGCTTAACCGTTGTATCACGTTCAAAAGAGCTTCTTGAATTTGGAAAGTCATGGCCTTCATTTGAACAAATTTAGGTTGAGAGTCATATTATTTTGGAGTCAGAAACTGACTCCAAATACTATAAATGTCCGAATTTCCAAAATACAAGTTTAGGATGGAATAAGTGAGCTACAGTCAAATTTATCGAGTCCTATTATCACCGCCCCACACCGTCCACCAGCTTGTGGGCGGCTTCGCACTCTGGGTATAAGAGTCGATTTTATTACACGGAAGCGCGTTCATACTCTTGATACAGCCGTGTGCGGCTGTGACCATCTCACCGGTTTTGGCTGAGTCTGCAAACTCCGTTTTCATGTCCGCACAAATGTTGTTCACCATCTGCTCGGCAAACTTGCGGGTAGACTCATCGAATGGTTTTCCCTCCATTTCGGCAAACGTACATTGGCGGATTTTCTGGCAAAACTTATCAACCTGTTGTTGCAACTGAGGCATCGTTGCCGCTGGTGCTGGCGTTGCGACCAGCAATCCAAACAGGACGGCGAAAAAGAAAGGTAAACCGGGTGTCCAACGAAACGTTGTCATCATGGGTATCGCCTCCGAGGAAAGACCTCAAAAACTTTAACAAGGTTAACGCCAGATCAGGGTTGCATTACTAAGACTTTCAAAAGTTGGGAAATTTAGGGCGCATTTAACGTGTGTATTCCGCCTGATTAAATGCATTTTGCCTAAGACAAGCGCCGTTGGACAGTAGCTGGATGGCCCGAGACAACCGCAAATGGCTCGACATCAGTATTCACCACAGACCCGGCTTCAATAACCGCCCCCTCCCCGATGGATACGCCGGATCGAATTACACTGTTTCCGCCGATCACGACATTGCTTCCAATGATTACCGGGGAGGCGATCAGCGACTCCCCCATATCAATATCTCGGGGAAGCAGGTCATGGACGGCGGTATAAATACCGGTACAGGGGCCTATCACCACATTGCTGCCAATGGTCACATGAGCACTGTCGAGGATGGTGCAATTGGGGTGGATCAGGACATTGTCGCCCAAATCAATGTTGATGCCGTATTCACAGATAAACGGCGCTTCCACGATGACCTGTCTTCCCCTGGAAGAAAACAGCTTTGTGACAATCACATCCACCGCGGCTTCATCGGCGGGATCCTGGGCCTGGAGATCCCGGCACAACCGGCGGGCAGCATGGTGAATGGATTTCAGTTCCTCATCCTTGGGCTTGAACGGTAACCCTTTTTGCATCCTTTCCAGTTCTGTCACTTTCGCCTCGGTAATTACCTTCTATAGGAAAAAGTATAAAGCCAAACCTGACGGGGAAGTAACTAATTAATGTGCTAACTCACTGTATTTGTTACAGCTGTCAGCAATTCTGCGTACTGGCGGAGGAATCTGTGCCCTGCTTCCACACCCGCCTGGTAATCACTGTCCAGTTCTTCTTGCGTGCTGAGGAGCGCTTTACTCTCCAGCGGTTTTTCCGGTGCAATCTGCAGGATATGGACACGCGAAGGCGGTTCGGCAATGAATGATTCAATGTCGTGGTAGCTTTGGTAATGATGCACAAGCATGTTCATCATATCCGCACTCAAAGACTGCCCGGTTATTGCCTGGAGCCGGTAAATCTGCTGGCCACCAAACAGCCAGCGCTCACCGTTGGCTTTTATTCGGTTTGGCAGTACGTCTCTAAGGCGAGACAGAAAACCCTCTTCGTCCTGTGCCGGGCGCTTTTCCGTCAGTTGCCGGATGTTTGACAGGCGCTGTGACATCTCATCATGAAAACCCTGCAACTTGTTAAGGCGGTCTGTCAGGTTTAGCCGTGCCAGGTAATCCGGCAGTTTATCCTCAATTTTTTCCCGCCAGTTTTCGAGCAGTGCAACCCCAATGCCCTCGCTGGCTTCTACCGGCTCTGTCCGGATGACCACGACAATATCAGCGCCGCGGTAGTAGCTTCTTTCACCGGAATCGCCGCACTCACGCCACCGTCGATGTAATGCTTGTCACCAACCTTGACAGGCCCGGAATACAAAAAGGGAATCGCGCAGGTTGCCTTCAGCGTTGACATCCAGTCACCGTCGAGCAACGGAAGGTAATCATCTTTCAGTGTATAGGTGTCTGTTACCGCAGCATAAGCTCGCCGCCCACTGCCGGACAACGTCGCTCGTGCTGATTCAATATCAAGGGGATTGGAAGGATGGCCAAGCCCCTTTTCCAGCGCCCAGTCCAAATCCATATACTGCTGGCGCCGAAGGTATTTTATTAAGTGGAAAAAACGGGGAGACGTTGTGATTTCGTGGATGAATTGGTAACCGTAACCATGCTGACGCGCAAGGAACGAGGAGATGTTGAGCGCCCCGGCGGATGTACCAAAATAGAGAGAGAAAGGGTCAAATCCGGCCCGGATAAAGCTGTCGAATACGCCGGCGGTGAAAATACCCCTCTGCCCTCCACCCTGAGTGGAAACAGCTATCTGCGCTTTGCGTCCGGAAAACCGCCGCAAGATCGAATCCCCCGGAGCTGCATGTCCGAGGGTCGTATCGCTATTTTGGGGAACAACTGCCACCTCAACTCCTTAATCACAAAACCCGTATGGGTTATCAGGATATTAAGGCATTTCGAGGGTAACACTCTAGCTGTAAATGATTGCGACCAATCCGTAAGTCAAAATCATTGCCAGAGTAAATACAGTCGTTAACAGTGCAAGACGAAGGTTTGAATCCATGACCTGTACTCCTTACGAATCATTAACACATTAATAACGCTTGTAAGGAGGTATTACAAGATATGCCAGTCAATCATATGACTAAGTTCTCGTAATCATCACACTATTTGTACACTCATTGCGGCGTTTTTCATGTGTCTTCGGCACCTATTCACGAAGAATTACACGACACAGAATTATTCACCATCATTTTACAATTAATTAATATTTAGAATTACCAACATAATCAGGGATGTGATGATTTGAAATGCAAAAATGTCAGATATTTTTATGGGTTATCAATACACTCCCTTCAAATGATTTCAGTGATGATATTTCAATAAAAAAACCACAAATAATTTTACTTTATTGTTTTTATTAACTTTTTATAAAACAACAGCGGCGTATTCAACCGTCAGCACCCTGTTTTTCGTGCTGGCGCGTTACTGTCTAAAAAACAGTCAAATTGATGAAATATAAAATAATGATGATTAACTGGTTAAGATAATAATATTGGAATATACATCGGTCTTTCAGCGCGATAATTCCGGACTTTACTCATACAAACACTCATTAACAGCATTACTAACCACAAAGACACCACTTTTACACAATCTTCCTCTATTGATTTCACATTTCCCAAAGGTTAGCCTCCTCTTATCGCCGTGATTAGTCATATGTTTTGCAAATCCCGGCAACACAAACACATACATCAAACACAACTTCGCTACATCGTCTTTAATCCGTTTCATAGGGATAGACAGAGCTTTCTAAGGAGTAATCATGAAACGCGAACAATGGGGCACCCGGGCCGGGTTTATACTCGCTGCTGTCGGGTCAGCAATAGGGTTGGGAAACATCTGGCGTTTCCCCTATATGGCTTATGAAAACGGCGGCGGGGCATTCCTTATCCCTTACCTTTTTGCCATGATCACCGCCGGTATTCCTTTTATGATTCTGGAGTTTACGCTCGGTCATAAAATGCGCGGTTCATCGCCGGTCGTATTCTCCAAATTAAACACCAAGTTTGAATGGCTGGGCTGGTTCCAGGTCTTGATTGCTGCGGTTATTGCGGTTTACTACGTTGCGGTGATCGGTTGGGCAATCTCCTACCTTGGCTTCTCCTTTACCCAAAGCTGGGGAGCGGATACCAAAGCGTTCTTCTTCTCTGAGTACCTGCAACTTGGAGACAATTCCCCAACCAATCTCGGTAGCTGGCAGTCGCAAATCGCGATTCCGATGCTATCGCCTGGGCTATTACCTTTGCAGCCGTATTCAGCGGGATCAAAGGCGGCATTGAGCGTGCAAGCAAGATCATGATGCCACTGCTGTTTATCATGGTACTGGCGTTGATTGGCCGGGTGCTGTTCCTGCCGGGTGCTGTTGAAGGTCTCAATTACCTCTTTACCCCAGACTTCAGTAAGCTTGCGGATCCCAAGGTATGGTCAGCCGCATACGGCCAGATCTTCTTCACCTTGTCTGTCGGTTTCGCCATTATGCTCGCCTACTCCAGCTACCTGCCGGAGAAGTCTGACATCAACAACAATGCCTGCATGACCGTGCTGATCAACTGCGGTTTTTCGATGACTGCCGGTGTACTGATCTTCTCTATCCTGGGATACATGGCAGCGGAACAGGGTAAAGCGGTAACAGATGTTGCCGGAGCCGGTGTCGGCCTTGCCTTCGTCACCTTGCCTGCGGCTATTAATTTGTTGCCTATCCCCTACATCCTGGGGCCGCTGTTCTTCCTGGCGTTAGTTGTAGCCGGTTTGAGTTCCCATATTTCGATCATCGAAGCGGTCACATCAGCACTGATGGACAAGTTGAAACTGACCCGTAAGGCCGCAGCTTCTGTGGTTTGCGGTATCGGGTTTGCGGTCTCGATGGCGTTCGCGACCAACGGCGGCCTGTTGCTGCTTGATCTGGTCGACTACTTCATCAACAACGTGGCGCTGCTTGCTTCTTGCCTGATTGAGCTGGTGATTGTCGGCTGGCTGGTGAAGCTGTCTGATATCCGCGAACATGCCAACAAGTTGTCTGAATTTTCTGTAGGTAACTGGTTTGAGCTTTGTATCCGGTTCCTTAGCCCTGTCATGCTGGCGGTTATCACGACCACCAACCTGCTCAACACACTGGCTGACGGATACGGCGGCTATGCCCAGGAAGAGTTAATGCTGCTTGGCTGGGGCCTTGTTGGCGCCATGCTGGTAGTTGGAATTGTAGTCAATACGGCATCCAAGCCTGCTGCAGAAGGAGTGTAATATGACTTTCGGAGCCATTATCATGATGCTGATCGGTTTCGGCATCACCTGGGGCGGTGCGTACTGGTGCATTAACAAAGCGATGCATTCAGAAAGTTAACCCCACTGTCATGACCAAAGCGGAGGCCGAGTGCCTCCGCTTTTTTATGTAGATAAAAAGAAACTGGCCGTTGCAGCCCTGCTTTGCCGGATTCTTTTCACTTTGGATGCAGACCCTCGCTCAAATAAACGACATTCAAGCACTTTCTTTACGCCGAAACATTGAGAATCTGGCCTTTCCCGCCGGACTTTTGGATAATAGAAGATTGAAAAATTGCATTGAGACAAGGTGTTGGTTTGATGTCAGCCGCAAAACGTATTTTGGTCGTAGACGATGATGTGGAAATCCGTGAACTGCTACAGGAATACCTGACCAAAGCAGGATACGACGTCACCACGGCTCGTGACGGTAATGAAATGCGCACCAAGGTGGCAAGCCAATACCCGGACCTGATCCTTCTGGATATTATGCTACCGGGTGATGACGGCTTTACCTTGTGTAAGGAAGTCCGCCGTACATCAAACGTTCCTATCATCATGCTAACCGCGGTATCCGATGAAACCGACCAGATTATTGGCCTGGAACTCGGCGCGGATGACTACGTTGCGAAGCCATTCAGCCCCCGTCAGCTTGTCGCACGGATCCGCGCCCTGCTCCGGCGTACAGAACAGCTCCAGCAAACCACAACGTCGAAAGCCAAGGCTATCCGGTTCGACCAATGGCGGGTTGACCCTGCTGCCATGCGCCTGAACAACCTGGTCACCGGCCTGGAAGTGGATATGACCCCGGCAGATTTCACGTTGCTGATGCTGTTTTTGGAGCACCCGCAGGAGCTGCTTGACCGAAATGCCATTTCCAATGCGCTCAAAGGTAAAGATGCGGAGCCCCATGACCGGGCTATTGATGTCCAGGTCAGCCGCTTGAGGCAACGCCTGAAAGACAGCGGGAAATCGCCGCGAATTATCAAAACAGTGCGCGGTACCGGCTACCTGTTCATTGCCGAGATAACCTATGAAGCCTGACATGGATGTCAGCCCCGCACCCGATGCGCTGGAGAAAGCGTCCAGAAGCCTGTTCACTTTTATCTGGCCTCGCTCCCTGCTCTCCCGCACCCTGATGCTAACCCTGGTTTCCGTTTTGATGGCCCAGATTATTGCTACATCAATCTGGTTCAGCCAGTCACGGGACAGGGAAATGGAGGGGTTGAAATCCGCCTCTGATGCCATGGCACAGATGTTTGCTTCCACCACCAAGTTCTTTGAATCACTGCCGATGAAATACCGCCATATTGCGTTGGACCAACTTCGCAATATGGGTGGAGCCCGCTTTTTCGTCTCCTTTAACAAGGAGAAAATTGCCATCGACGCGATTCCGGACAATGAGCTGAAAACACTCTCACTCAACACCATCTCCAAGGTTCTTCACCAGAAACTGCCTAACCTGAAGGTTATCGATGTTGAGTTTTCCCGCCCGGAAACGCTGCACGTGCTGAACAACAATATCCTGCTGTCAGATTTACCGCGCTCGTGGGCACATTACACCCTGACACTGCAGCCGCTGAACCCACCGATCCTGGTAGTGCAAATCCAACTGGCTGAGAATGAATGGCTTTATATTGCGGGCTTGCTCCCAGCACCTTATGTCACGCTGGAAGACAACCTTTTTACAGTTGAACAGGCAATATTCATCACTGCCATTACTGCCCTGCTGTTAATCTTCACCGGCATGTTGATCCGTCGCCAGACCAAGCCTTTGCGCCACTTGGCTGAAGCGGCAGACCGGCTGAGTATGTCTATCGACCAACCGCCGATTAAAGAAGAAGGGGCAGCTGAAATCATTACGGCAACCCGGGCATTCAACCGGATGCAGATGCGCCTTCAACGTTACATCAAAGACAGGGAAAGTTTATTCAGCGCCATCTCCCATGACCTGAAAACCCCGATCACCCGCCTGCGGCTCCGGGCAGAACTGCTGGATGACGAAACAACCATTGATAAGTTCAACAAAGATCTCGATGAGCTGGAAATCATGGTAAAGGGTGCATTGCAGACGGTAAAAGACACGGATATTCACGAAAACCTGGCGGAGGTGGACATCAACCTCCTGCTTGAGAGCATCGCAGAAGTCCATAATGCCACTACCGAAAACGTCCGGTTGAACGCGGATACAGACGCGATAATGATGTGCAAGCCGCTCGCCATCAAACGCAGCCTCAGCAACCTCATCGACAATGCCGTATTGCACGGGGACACGTCGATGTCTATATCTTTGATGACAATGATAAAATTCGTATTTCCATTCAGGATGATGGCCCCGGTATCCCCGAAGCGTCCCTGAACCAGGTATTTGCCCCTTACTATCGTATTAACACCGACGCTGAAGGTTCCGGACTGGGACTGGGTATAGCCCGCAATATCATCCATGCCCACGGTGGCGAGCTTGTCCTCTCCAACCGCGATGAAGGCGGCCTTAGTGTCGATATCAGCCTCCCGAGACTGTTTAAATGAGCCCCCTTAAGTCACTTTGTTTCTCCCTCGCACTTGCCTACTGCCAGCATGTCTCTGCCGGTAATGTTGAAGTTCTGCACTGGTGGACATCCGGTGGTGAAGCTAAATCCGTTGAATCCCTGAAAAGTGCCCTGAAAGCCAGGGGCCACTCCTGGGAGGACATCGCCGTTGCCGGTCTTGCAGGTGAAAACGCAATGAATGTGCTGATCACCCGGGCGATGTCCGGAAACCTCCCTCAGCAGCACAAATTAAAGGCCCGGATATCCGGGAATGGGGACGCCTTGGTTTTTTGACCAACCTTGACGATGTTGCCCAGAAAGAAAGTTGGGACCAACTTCTACCCTCCCAGGTTGCCAATATCATGAAGTATGACGGCCACTACGTTGCCGTCCCGTTCAATATCCACCGGGTCAACTGGCTATGGGTAAACCCGGAAGTGATGAAAAAAGCCGGGGTCACTGTCCCTCAAACACTTGATGAGTTTTTCACTACTGCGGATAAGCTCCAGAAAGCCGGTTACATCGCCGTCGCACTCAGTGATGAACCTTGCAGGAAGCCACGATATTTGATGCGATTGCACTTTCGGTGCTGGGTGCCAGGGACTACGAAAAAGCCTTTGTCCAACTGGATGAGAAAACGCTGTCCGGCCCTAAGATGCAGAAGCATTCCGCCAGTTTAAACGAATGAAAAAGTATATGGACCCAGAGGCCGCCGGCCGGAAATGGAACGAATCCACAGACCTGGTCATTAAGGGCAAAGCTGCCATGCAATGGATGGGGGACTGGGCAAAAGGGGAATTTGCAGCCGAAGGGAAACAACCCGGCAAAGATTACCTCTGCGCACCGGCACCGGGGACGAAAAACACCTTTATGTTCAACATCGACAGTTTTGCGTTTTTCAGCCTCCAGAATAAAGATGATGCGGATGCCCAAAAAGCGCTGGCAAGCGCCATCCTTGACCCGGCTTTCCAGCGGACGTTTAACCTGAACAAGGGCTCGATCCCGGTTCGGGTAGATATGGATTTGAATGGCTTTGATCAGTGTTCAGTCGATGCCATGAACGCATTTTTGCGCGGGGCGGCAACCAATCAGCTGGTTCCAAGCCTGTCTCACGGCCTTGCCAGCACGCGTTACGTCCAAAATGCGGTTTTTGATGTGGTTTCACAGTTCTTCCAGAGCGACACGGAAACCCCTGAACAGGCAGCTGAGAAACTCGCCAAAGCCATCTACTCAGTGCGGAACTAACCTACCTCACACTTTTCCTTCTAACGTATCCATATCGGTCATTCAAAGGCCGATATAGCATTTCATTCACGACACATTACTCCTACAATAATCACAAATAAGGAACAATTAAAATAAGCCTGTTCCCTGCTCTGTCAGGAATGGAAATTTCATTAAAAGGAAGCTGTTATGACCCGCGCTTTGGCTCTGATGTTAGCCCTACTTCCGTTATCTGTATTTGCCCAGAATAACGCTTGTCTGTCTGAAAAATACCATGGGTATGTCGATGCTTCGATCAACTGGTATGAAGATCTGGTAAAACTCACTGTCGAGAAAGATGCCACGCTTGAGGATGTCAGCCAGTGGTTCCTTGAAGGCAGGAAAAACCACTTTGAGTTTAATAAAGAGGCCTTTGACTATTACCTGGAAAACGATCCGGGAAGATTGAAGCTCGATACGTCCGTTGAAGGCTGGTTGAACCTGAGTCAGGACGATATCAAGACACTCAGCCAGACCGAAGGCCCGCTGTCAGAAAAAGCGGCAGAAGTGTTTAACTTCCGTCAGAGTACGCCCCATGCCCGGAACTATGATATGCGCAGCGCATTGGCTGATATCCTTAGCCACCCGGATGCCATCCAGGAAGCGCTGAACCGCTATAATTCTGCTTTGCAGGAAGTCAGCAGCACCGAGTGTAAATAACACTCTCTCCGAGCCTGAGATAACCAGACCGGGTTTTACAACGCGGTCTGGCTTTTTCCAATTCCTGTCCCGGATTTTGACTAATCATTCAGTCAACAGAGAAAAAACCATTCTGATTTTCGCCGTCAATTCTGGTATGTTGTCCGTCTTCTCTGCCCGGTGAGCGACATTCCCGCGTGCAGAATGGTATAGAGAACTAGAAATCAACGATATGGCAAAGGCACACTACACCAAACCTGCCGAAGCGACGCCGGAGACCCTGCATCGCATTTTTACGGTACCAGAAGCGCCGAATTCGACCCTGAGCCGAATCGAAAACGAAATTTCCCAGAACCTCGATAATTTTCTCCAGCAGCACATCGCCGCTGTTGAGCAGCCGTTGGCTGAAATCGAGAAAGACTTCAGCAACCCAATCATTCCTGAAGATCCCACTTTCGTCTCTGACCACACCGAATTCCTGCTCGATAAACTGGTGGCACATTCTGTCCACACCTCTTCTCCACGTTTTATCGGGCATATGACATCGGCACTGCCTTACTTCCTGATGCCGTTGTCAAAAATAATGATTAGCCTCAATCAGAACCTGGTAAAGATTGAAACCTCCAAGGCATTTACCCCGCTGGAGCGCCAGGTTCTGGGTATGTTGCACAACCTCATCTACCGCAAAGAAGCTGGCTGGTACACCGACTGGATGCACAGTGCGGATCACTCGCTGGGTGCATTCTGCTCCGGGGGGACGGTTGCCAACATTACCGCCCTGTGGGTAGCTCGGAATCAGTTACTGAAACCGGATGGTGAATTCAAAGGCATCGGCCAGGAAGGCTTCTTCCGCGCATGAAGCATTATGGCTATGACGGCCTCGCTGTTTTGGTCTCAGAGCGCGGACATTACTCGCTCAAAAAAGCTGCTGACGTGCTTGGTATCGGCCGTGATTGCCTGATCGCCATTCCTACGGATGACAACAACCGAATCCGCACCGATCTGCTTGAGGAAAAAATCTCGGCGCTGAAGGCGCAGAATATCAAGCCGTTTGCCATCGTCGGTGTTGCCGGAACCACGGAAACCGGAAATATCGACCCGCTCAACACACTGGCAGATATTGCCGAACGTGAAGGCTGCCATTTCCACGTCGATGCGGCCTGGGGCGGAGCCAGCCTGATGTCCAATAACCAGCGCCATAAGCTGGCTGGCATTGAGCGGGCTGACTCGGTAACGATTGATGCCCATAAGCAGCTCTATATTCCAATGGGCGCCGGTATGGTCATCTTCAAAGACCCTACCCTGGCATCTGCCATTGAGCACCACGCAGAATACATATTGCGTAAAGGTTCAAAAGACCTCGGCAGCCACACCTTGGAAGGCTCACGCAGTGGCATGGCCATGTTGCTCTACGCGGCGCTTAATATTATCAGCCGTAAGGGATACGAGATGCTCATCGACCAAAGCGTCGACAAAGCAGCCCACTTTGCCGCGTTGATTAAAGCGCGTGAAAACTTCGAGCTGGTTACCGAGCCGGAACTTTGCCTGTTGACCTACCGTTATGTGCCGGAAGACGTCAAAAAGGCACTGGACGTTGCTTCCGAAGAAGACCGGGAAACTATTCTGGATCTGCTTAACGATCTCACTGAGTTCGTTCAAAAGCGTCAGCGTGAGAGTGGACACTCTTTTGTCTCACGTACCCGCCTGACACCGGAAAAGTGGAACCGCAAGATTTCATCTGTGTTCCGGGTTGTTCTTGCCAACCCGCTGACTACCCATGAAATACTGGAAAACGTCCTTTCTGAGCAGGAAGAGATCGTAAAAACCAGCGAAATCGCCCTGCCAAAGCTTCGTGAAATTGCCAGCCGTATCCTGACTGAGGCGGCGGCCTGAAACAATACCCAAGCC
>BAXG01000039.1 GCA_001310455.1 Photobacterium sp. JCM 19050 | reverse complement strand
GTTTTATCGGGCAATTCACTGATGAAATGCCGGGTATAACTTCAATTTGTATGTTGTGTCTCGCTGCAAAAAAAGAATGGTAGCCGGGCTCCGGTGGGTAATCCACGGCTACCAAACACCTAGTGTAGGTTGACCGAAACATTTGATTCCAGCTGCGAACTGCAGGCCAGAACATATCCGTTTGCTATCTCTTCTTCTGTCAGGGTGGCCGTACTTGTCTTTGTTACCGAACCCTCGGTAACTTGGCATTTACAAGACCCACAAACCCCGGACCGACACGCTGCAATGATTGGCAAACCGCCTGACTCAAGTGCTTCAAGTAAGCTGGTTCCGGCGTTAGCGTCTTTTTCAATGCTGTACGCTGGTACTGATACCTTGAGCTTTGATTCGCCCACGCGGTTTTGTGCATCTCCAGGAGTAAAGCTTTCACTATGGAACTCTGACATATTGAAGCCAGCATCCTGAGCAATGCTTTTTACCGCTTCCATGAACCCATTCGGGCCGCACAGGTACAATGTTCTTTCCTGCCAGTCCGGGCATACCGCATCAAGGTATTCCCTGCTGATTCGGCCTTCTGGTACATCCTGGTCATCTGACGTTTCCAGCAACAGTTTGTTGCTAAACCGGTTCGGATAACCCGTTGTCAAGATGCTGAGTTCTTCTCTGTACAACTCAGCATTTTTATCCCGGGCACACTGTACAAAGCAGACGTCGCCATGTTGTTTGGTCATCAGGCTTCGTGCCATCGACATAACCGGTGTGATCCCACAACCGGCTCCCAGCAACAGAACCTTGTCTTTGGGAGGGCAATTTTCAAGGTTGAATTCACCCGCTATTCCCAATGTGCTCAACGCCTGGTTAACGGCCAGGTTGTCAATTAACCAATTTGAAACCTTGCCATCCGGTACACGCTTTACCGTAAGCTGGATATGGTTTTCTCCGGGTACCGAGCTGATTGAATAAGCCCGGTAGTGCGTGTTGTCACCAGTGTTTACGGCCAAAGTTACGAACTGGCCAGGTTTAAAGTGGAAACGCTTTTCAGCGTTTCCTGCTACGTTGAACAGAAAGCTTTCTGTGTCCTCAGTTTCCTTCCAGCGACATACCAGTTGGATTGGTTCTACACCAGGACTCCAAAACTCATCAAGGTTGCTCATGATGTCAGGCACTCACCGCTTCTTCGCCGAGCATCGTTCTCATATCTGCTTCAACGTTGGTGATACTGCGCAGGTCGAATTGATCTTCGAGCGCTTTAATCAGGTTTGCTGTCAGGAATGCCGGAGCCGTTGGGCCGGTGTAGATGCTTTTAATTCCCAAAGACAGCAGTGTCAGCAGTATCACGATTGCTTTTTGTTCAAACCAAGAAAGCACAAGGCTCAGAGGCAATTCATTCACACCACAATCAAATTCCTTGGCAAGCGCCAGTGCCAGCTGAATGGCTGAATAGGCATCGTTGCACTGGCCGATATCAATCAGGCGAGGAATACCGTTGATGTCGCCAAATTGCTCTTTGTTGAAGCGATACTTACCGCAAGCCAGCGTTAGGATGACCGTGTCATCAGGTGCTGATGTAGCAAATTCGGTATAGTAGCTGCGCTCTGCACGGCTGCCGTCACATCCGCCAACCAGGAAGAAATGACGGATGTTGCCAGCCTTAACCTGCTCGATGACAGCGGGAGCCGCATTCATCAGAGCATTGCGTCCAAATCCAACAGTAATCAGATGTTCAATTTCTGTATGGGCAAATCCAGGTTGTGACAGTGCGCACTCAATCGCGGCAGAAAAATCGTCACCTGTGATGTGCTCTACACCCGGCCAGCCAACGATGCTCCGTGTAAAGATTCGACCTTTGTATTGGCCCACATTCGGATCCAACAGGCAGTTGGACGTCATTACAATTGCGCCGGGGAATTGCGCGAACTCTTTTTGTTGGTTTTGCCAACCACTGCCATAGTTACCCATAAGATGGCTGAATTTCTTCAGTTCCGGATACGCATGTGCAGGTAACATCTCGCCATGGGTGTAAACGTTTATGCCTTTGTTTTCTGTTTGCTCAAGAATCATCTTGAGATCTTTCAGGTCGTGACCAGAAACGAGAATACAGTGGCCTTTTACCGGTTTTACGTTGACCTGAGTAGGTTCGGGGTGACCAAACATTTCCGTTTCACCCTTATCCAGAATTTCCATAATTCGGTAGTTCAGCTGGCCAATGTCCATGGCTGTGGTCAGCAGTGCTTCCGGCTCTGAAGGATCGGTACCCAGCCAAGCCATGATGCGGTGGAATTCACCGTCTATGTCTGAATCTTCCTGGCCCAGCACTCGTGCATGTTCCATATAAGCTGCAGCCCCTTTCAGGCCATACAGGCAAAGAAGACGCAACCCGATAATATCCTCGTGCAGTTCATTACTTCCGCGGTTAACAGCTACCTGCTGCGCCAAAGCAAGTACGGCTTCTTCTGTCTCCGGAAGTGAAAAACTGGCTACCGACGGCAAGGTGACAGACGAGCTGTCTTTTTCCTGCACTATTTTCTTCAGTTGATCACGGAATACCTGGCTTCATAGCTATAAGCCAGAATACGTTCAGGGTCGAAGTTGACGTTGGTGAGAGTGGAAAAGAAGGCTTTTGGAACCCACGCGTCAATCTCCTTATCAACATGGCCAATCTGTCTGGCCTTTTCTGCCCAGTAAGAGACACTTTGTAGGCAGTACACTAAAACATCCTGTAAGTCTGATACTTCTGCGGTCTTTCCACACATGCCCTGGGCATAAGCGCAGCCGTTTGCTGCCGGTGTACGAATAGTTTGCTCACATTGAATGCAAAACATGAAGACTCCTGAATGCACGAAAATTGTTGTTTTTATTGAAGCCTGACTTAGCTTTGTTTCGTTTTGTTTTTTTATCGGTTTCGAAAAAGATCAACGCCAGCAGTTTTTGATCTGAAGACGAATTTTTTCGAATCTGTTTTGAAGTGTGTATTGCAGGAGGTGTGCCAAAATGTAAGTTACTAAATATCAATAACTTACATTTTGACTGTTAAATGAGGTGTTGTATTAATTACATCGCTTGTTGTGATAAAAACAACAATTTATTCTTTGAGCCCGAGCTTTACACCCAATTTGTGAAGGTTGCCTCTGTCCATTCCCAATGCTCTGGCTGCACGGCTCCATACCCCGTTGTTCTGAATTAACGCATTTTTGATAAGCTCGCGCTGATAATTCTCAACCGCTTCTCGCATGGAGACGGGCTGGTCCGGTAACGAGACAGCCATATTGCTGTTAGGCAGTTCTTCTCCAAACTCCGGACCGAGTGTGGCAATACTGATAACTGAATCCCCTTGTTGAATCGTCCGTAGCCCAGCACGCATCAGGGTATGCTCCAGCTCACGCACATTGCCCGGCCAGGAGAATCTCTCCAGCCTGGTGAGGGCAGAAGGGTGAATGTGAAGCCTGCTTGTGTTGAACTGATGGCGAATTTTATCCAGGAAGTAACCGGCCAGCACAGGAATGTCGCCTTCGCGGGATCGAAGGGGAGGAACCTGATGGGAAAGACATTTAAGCGATGGTAAAGATCAGAACGAAACTGACCGTTTTCCACTTCTTGCTTCAGGTCCCGGTTCGTTGCTGCCACGATTCGTACATCGATGTGAAGGTTTTGGTCGGCACCAACGCGTTGGACTTCACCTTGCTGGATTACCCGCAATAGCTTTGCCTGGAGAAGCAACGGTAACTCACCGATCTCATCGAGGAAGATAGTTCCACCATCGGCAAGTTCAAATTTGCCTGCCCGGTTGCTGGTGGCTCCAGTAAATGCCCCTTTTACATGACCAAATAATTCGCTTTCTGCAATGGACTCCGGCAGGGCAGCACAGTTTACGTACACCATGGGTTTGTCTGCCCGGCTGGATCCGGCGTGTATCGCATGTGCCACCAGTTCTTTACCGGTACCGGTCTCTCCTTGGATCAAGACTGCATAATTGGAATTGGCTATGAGTTCGATATTCGCTTTCAAGCGGTTGATTTGCGGGCTTATGCCTACCAGTTCCCCGCCTTTTTTGCCGCGCTTCCTGAATCAGGACTTTGGTAACCTCTTTCTGGTGCCGATTTGCGTTCTCCAGTGCTTCCATCATAGAGACGTTTCGCACGGTTGCTGCTGCCAGGGCTGCAAAGGTTTCTACCGTAATATCATCAATTTTACTGAAGGCATCCGGCCCTTCAGCATCAAAGGTGATAAGACCGATTAAGTGGTCTTCGATATACAGGCTACATCCCATACATGAATGTACGTCCAAAGTGCGTTCTGTGTCTTTGGAAAGCAGGCCATCAAACGGATCAGGCAGAGGGCTGTCTGCATCAAACCGAACAGGTTTCCGGCTTTCGACAATGGCCCTGAGCCGGGGTTGGTTGTTTGTTGAGAACCGCATTCCCAGCGTTTCAGATGTCAAACCTTCTACTGCAACCGGTGTGAGTGTGCCCTTTGTATTAAGAATGAAGAGGGCACAGGCATCACAGGGAAGTACCTTTACGATCGCGGTGATCAGCCTTTGGTAATGTTGCCCGATAGGCAAGTTGATATTGAGGTCTAAACTGATCTGCAGCAGGGCTTTAGCCAAAGAGAGCTTCATTATGACACCTGTATTGTGTTTGTTGTAATTATTACAACACACGTCATCGTATCAATACAAACGAGAAATACATTTCTTTTATAAATCAATAGAGTAATAATAGGCATGAAACTTGTATTACGTATGCATCTTTAAGAAAGGTATTAAAATCGAGAGGCCGTTCACCTTATGCTGAATATTATTGACCGACAAAAAGAAGAGAGAATCCCACCGATCTTGCGGCTTGGTTTCCGTCCATTTTTCTTGCTGGGAAGTGCCTACAGCGCGGTCGCAGTTGCTGTGTGGCTGTGGATCTTTACTCACGGTCAGCCTGAATCATTGGCTGTTCCCGGCCTGTGGTGGCACGTCCATGAAATGTTCTTTGGATTTGCTATGGCCATTGTGGCCGGATTTTTGATGACAGCAGTACAAAATTGGACGGGGGTGAAAGGTACCAGTGGCTTGCGTCTGGCAATGATTGTCGTACTGTGGGCACTGCCGAGGATACTGTTGTGGACACCGGCGCCACTTTGGTTCACATCGATTGTTGATGCGCTCTTTCTCATCGTGGTTGGTTGGGAAGTTGGCAGCCGCGTTGTGAAAGCCAAACGTTGGCGAAACCTTATTTTTATCCCGATGCTGCTGGTGGCTGTTATCGCAAACTTTGCCAGTTATGCTGCAGTGAAAGGAATGCCTCCATTTACCTCTCATGCGGTTTGGATTGCGATGATGTACTGGTTTGTATTGTTGCTTTCTGTCATGGGTGGGCGTGTTATTCCTTTCTTTACTGCACGCCGGTTTGGTTTTGACACGCCAACACCGATCGCCTGGATTGAATGGGCAGCGAACTTCCCATTGTTCCTTCTGGTGATTCTGGCATTTTTCCCGATGGTTCCGACCTGGATTACTGGAAGCCTGATGTTGATTGCCGGCGTGGCTCAATTGGTGCGGTTCCTTCGCTGGAAAGGATTTGTTTCACTGTCTGAGCCGCTGGTTTGGTCGCTGCATATTTTCTATGCGTTTATTCCGGCAGGTCTGGTTTTGCGTGGTCTGATGGGAACGTCATGGGCGAGTCATGTGATGCTCCACCTGTTTGCCATTGGCGCGATTGGCGGTGTTATTCTGGCGATGATTGCTCGCGTGACGATGGGTCATACTGGCCGTGAGATTTACAAAGGGCCTGTGTTTTGGCCTGCGTTTTGTTTTCTTGTTTTGGCTGCACTGATTCGGACCGTTGCTGTCCTGTTGTTTCCGGCCTCAAGCATTGTTGCGATTTCTTTGGCCGGGGCACTTTGGATTGCTGCCTTTGTTCTCTACGTTATTTATTTCGGGCCTATGTTGGTAAAAGCCCGGAAGGATGGCCATCCGGGCTAACTGCTAAGTCACGTTGTTCGGTTATCAAAGAGCTGGCTTTTAGGTCAGCTCTTTTGCTGTCTTGTCCAGCGTTGATGCCGAATGTTCAATGTCTTCCAGTGAGTTTGCCACGCTGGCGGAAAGCGTTTTGATGGATGAGAGGCTTTCGGAAAGCATGTTACTCACTTTGGATTGCTCTTCTGTTGACGATGCGATTTCGGTATTCAAGCTGAAAATACTTCCCGTGTTTGACTTGATACGGTCGAACACTTCGCCAATCTGGGACATATTTTGCTGGGAGGTTTCCATCAGCTCTGCTGCAAGGGTAATGGTACTGCTGACCGTCTTGGTTTTGTCTTGCAGACTTGAAATGATTACTTCAATTTCCTGAGTGGAATCCTGGGTGCGTTGTGCAAGAGAGCGAACTTCATCGGCAACTACGGCAAAACCACGTCCTTGTTCACCGGCTCGTGCTGCCTCAATGGCGGCGTTGAGTGCAAGCAGGTTAGTTTGCTCAGCAATGGCCTTGATCACATCAAGTACACTAGAGACCTGTTCACTCTCCGAGGTCAGTGATCCCATTGCGTCTTTGGCTTTGTTGAACTCGCTGTTAAGTGTGTCCAGGGAGTTTCGGGCGCTACCCATTGAGTTTTCGCCCTCTGTGACGCACTTGTCGTTGTCTGCAGCCTGACTTTCCGCAGTTGTCGTCACCTCGGCGACTCTCTTAAGCGCAACCGACATTTCTTCGATTGCCACCAGAACAGACTCAAACTCGCGTTCCAGTTCGGCAGAGTTGTCTTTGCTCTCGGAAATAACGTTGTGAGTCTGGGTCGCCATTTCCTGAACTGTTCCGGCTACCTTGGTTGTAGCAGTTTTCGATTCGTTTAGGCTGTCGAGCAGTTCATTAATCTGTTTAGCAATGGCGCCGATTTCACCTTTTGCTTTAATGTCGATTTTACGGTCCAGTGCGTTGCTTGCTTTGATTTCGTTGAGCTGCTCACTGAGGGAAACAACAGGGGCTGCAATTGTCTTGCGAACAGTAAAGAAACCAATAAATGCTGCAATAATCATAAAGAGCATCATGGCAAGCGTAATACGGATACCATTCATCAACGCGTTATAGTCCTGAGTCAGACTCTGCAAGGTCCGGCTTTCCAGATTGTTGAAGAAAGAATCGATAGGCTTCATTATCTTTGCTTTTTCAACATGATATGTCTTGGAGTGGGTGAGTTCCGCTGCCATAGAAAGGTCTGGTTCTTTTTTCAGGGTATATTCGCCGGTAACCGGATCCTGAAATATGCCTTTCACCGCATTCATCGCTTTCACTTCAATACCCACCAGGGCATCCGAGTTGGCTTTTGCTTCATTGAGCAGTTCAAATTCTTTCTGAGTAAAGCCGAGTGCTTGCATCCTTTCTGTCAGTGAGTGCGTTTTGCCATCTGGTTTTGGCTTATCTCCGTATTCCAAAACCAGATCCCAGTAAATCTGGTGGTATTTTTCTGGCGTGGGCATTTTGCCGTCTCGAATGGCGAGAATGTCCATGTACATCTTTTCGTAATCTTCGTTACCCGTTAGCGAGTAGGTCCTCGCCAGGCGGGTCAGGTCATCTGAACCCTGACGCAGTTCATCTGCGATCTGGTAGGATGCGTAGCGCACCTCAGAGGCATCCATCAGCTCATCGGCTTCAGTGATAAGCCGTGTCATCAGAAAGAAGGTAATCAGGGCAGTCGCACAGATCGCACCAAAAACCCAGGACATTACAGCACGAGTACTCATACGTTGGACTTCCTTTTCATGTTGTTATCTATATTAGTATTGTCGAATGTAGTTAAATTGCCAATGTGTGGCTATTAACTTTTAAAATATTTTTTTAAAAAAAGGAT
The DNA here is from genome assembly GCA_001310455.1 of Photobacterium sp. JCM 19050. GTDB lineage: Bacteria > Pseudomonadota > Gammaproteobacteria > Enterobacterales > Vibrionaceae > Parasalinivibrio. The sequence goes on along the minus strand of BAXG01000039.1, from coordinate 47,449 downwards.
AGTGATAAGTAAGGTGAGTCTAAATGAAACTAACAGGTATATTTGACCCAGCAAATGGCACTCTTAATACCGACCTTATCGAATGTTTCCAGCCACCTGAGTTGGTTATCCCTGAGCGAGTCGCCAGGTCCTTTTACTTCTAGGAAAAGATAATCATTTTCGTTTAAGAGAAAGAGATCAGGAAATCCAGAGCGGTTTAATTTCGGATCGAAAAGTAGTTTATTAAATATTTCAGTAAGTTGAGATATATTTATGGCATTCTCTAAACCTTTAATTACCTCTTTGTCAATAGCGTTCCAGTTTACCCAAAAGTTATTGATGCCTGATTTTTTGTCATAATAAATATATATGTCTGAGAAAATTGAATGAATATTTTTAATTTTTTCATCAATGGCTGATTTTCTGTGGGTATAAAATTCTTTAGAGAAAGCATCTCGGGGACCGAGTTGAAACGGGTTTAAAAAAGCACCTGAACCGGGGAATAAATGGTATCCCAGAAAAATAATCCAAATACTGCTGGAATCAGCACATTTTCAGTGTAATAAACATTCCAACCAAGGTCAGCAAAGTGATCCAATACGTCTATTTCTACCCGTTTTTCGCCTTTTTTTTAGTTCAAGGAAAAGTTCCTTTGGGTGAAACTGTGGAGGTGGCACCCAGTCCCAATTCGTTTTCCTGGAAACCTGTTTGGCCAGTTTGAGTGCAATGTGCGCTTCCTGCTCATCTTCCGGTTCCGCCAGCATTGTTTTAACCAATGTTTCCGCTTCGTCAAACTGCGCTGTTTTTATCAACAGCCGGACTTGCCGTTCCCTGCTGGGTGTGATGTTGGATTGTCTGTATAGGGCTAATGCTTCTGAATCCCTTTTTTCCCGCTCCATTTCCCGTGCGATATGGTTAATCAGACGCATCCGTTTACGCTCAAGGAGAGGCCAGGAAAAGCTGGTAGGAAGTTCTTCAGCCAAAGCAATGACACCTTGCCGGTCTTTGCGTTCCTGCGCTTCGTATATTTGCTCTCTCAGCGAAGAAAGGTGAAGCCAGTTTTCGATATCCTCGCGGCATGAAAACAGTCTGAAGGCTTTATCGATGGGGTAGTCTTCAAAGCGCTGGATTCCCAGATCGGAGATGACGAATTGGGCCAGATCCTGATGGGTATTACCAAAATAAAGCAGTAAAAAAGTCCTGAGGTGCTCTTTACCCAACACTCGGATCACTGTAATTGGCGATGAGTCAACAAGTGTCTCGCCTGACTCGGATTTCAACTTGTCTGTAATTGCGGTCTTGGACATAGAAGGCGTTAATCCGGGAAAAGCTTTAACCAACTCAGGCTTTGTCATCAGGCCACAGCAGTGAGCGATGGTTGCGGGGACATGTTCGATAAGCTTCTTTGCCGCCAGAGAGTTGGCAGAACCGGTGATGTCCGATATTTCTTCATAGTGAAGTTTGTCGAGCCGAAACAGGGGCTTTGCGCATCAATAACCGAACATAGAGCTTTTGAGCGTCACGGGGCGCTTCCAGGAAAGCATTCAGCCACTCTGATTCGTCCGTGGACAGCAAGTCAGCGTACTGATGGTGGACGAGTTCCGTCAATTGACGAAAATTTTGCAGATAGTAGTCCTTTGGCAGGTCAGTTGCTGGCATCATAGACGTATTCACCCCGTGCTGGAAAAATGAGAATAAACCAGCCTTTTTAGTAATGCCATTGAAAGCGCGTCGATGTTTGGCTGCATGAAATAGGGATAATGAGTTTGAGAACAAGAGCTTTTTTGGCCTGTCTGCTGTGCACTTTAGCGTTTAATGTTTTTGCTGGCACTCCGGTACCGGACGGCGAAATAAAACCCAATGGTGCTGCGTGTGTCATCAGGGATGCTTTGGGGAGAGTCGTGTTTGTCGATGAAAGCCTGACGCGGAAAGTATCCCTGCCGGGTGGCTATATCGACAGAAATGAAACGCCGCAACAAGCTGCAGCGCGTGAAGCAAAAGAAGAGGTTGGCATTGATGTTGTTGTCGGGGATGAGTTATCCCGAAATGAGTATCGTGCTGTGTTTGCGTGCACGTCTGAATCACCGCTTTTGACTGTGCCGTCTGCGTTAGCGAATCCTTTCGATGCGGATATTATTCCTGCATGGAATGCTGCCCATTTTGGTAAAGAAGTAAAGCGGGTGTACCTTGCCCCGCTCAGTGAAGCAACGATTAAATCCTATCGCTACAGTAGCGATGTACAATCTCTCACACACTGGATGAATCAAACACCGGTAAGCCAGACTTCCCGGCAGGAAAGAATCGAAGGGCTTGCCGGCTCAGGTGTGAAAAGCCAACTCTCCTTTATGGAAACCTTGCAACCGTGGCTCAACGGTCAGCCGGTGACCGTATTTGTACTGTCAATCGCCAACTGGTTGGGTGAAGGTGGTGTTGCCGTCATCATACTGATTGGGGCATTTCTTTTCTTTCCACCCCGCTTTAGTTTTTCCCTGGCGTTTGCGCTGATACTGACCGCCCTGTTGGTCACGTTGTTGAAGATGTACTTTGCTATTCCTCGTCCTTTTTATCTTGTACCTGCGTTACAGCAGGCAAGTGCGAGCGGTTACAGTTTCCCCAGCGGCCATACAACTCAGGCTGCTGTGCTGGTGGGGGCTCTGCTATATACAGGACGCCAACTGAAACAATGGCGTTGGATGCCCATTATCACGGCTTGGTTACTTTGTGTTGGTCTGACCGGGCTTGCAAGAGTCTGGCTTGGCGTCCATTACCCTACGGATGTGCTGGGCGGAGCCGTGACCGGGCTGCTTGTCCTGGCGATATCTGTAGGGGCGTTGAATATTTCTGTAAAAGACGGCCGAAGTATCCTGGAAACGGCAAGGTTGTGGTTTGTCTTTATGCTGGTGGCATTTGCTGTCGCACTTCCTCTGCACCAGCCCTTATTGGGTTATATCGGTGCAGCTATTGCCGGGGTTTATACTGCGCTTGTCGGATTGAAATTCCGCCCGGATTTGCGGGAAAGAGCCGTGTTCTTTTCAGTTTGGGGGAATGCGGCTGTCTCCTTGGCCGGGTTGGTGGCAATCCTAGGGGTCGCGTTTCTGATTATTGACTGGTTTGGTGGAAGCCTAACGGCTCTGGCTGTTAATTTAATTGCGGCATGGATGGCCAGTACCTGGTTGTTGTTAGGAGCGCCGTTCTTCGAAAAATCGCTCAGTCGCTGGTTGGCAGGGCGGCGTGAAATCAGCGATGGTTGAATAACGATCTCACCTTTGGGAACCGCCGCTGATCGAAGATATCGTCTCCGACGTCCCGAGAGATCTTTTTACCTAGCCACCAGTCATGTAAAATTGCTATCCAAATAACGAATTATCCGTATCAAGAGACGGAACGATAAATGGATTTGGAGAGCCACGGATAGCAATGTTACCTGCATTATCACACCGGGAGAGCATCCCGGAAGACGTCCAGTCTTATCTGGATGCGCTTATCAAAGCCGGATTTACCGGCGATATTGAAACCACTTACGCCAGCCGGCTTGCTGTTGCGACGGACAATAGCGTATACCAATTACTCCCTCAGGCGGTCGTGTTACCCAAATCGGTGACAGATCTGTCATTGATCGGTTCAGTATCCCGCGACAACGCATTTTCTTCCATCAAATTTTCAGCCAGGGGTGGCGGTACCGGCACAAATGGACAGTCTCTGACCCAGCATGTTGTTGTGGATACGTCCCGACACCTGAATAACGTTTTAGAGATCAACCCGAAAGAACGGTGGGTAAGGGTCCAGTCAGGGGTAGTGAAAGATGCCCTTAATGATGCCCTTCGACCCCATGGATTCTTTTTCTCTCCGGATTTGTCTACCAGCAACCGGGCAACCATTGGCGGAATGATAAATACTGATGCGTCCGGACAGGGATCGCTTCAATACGGCAAGACATCGGATCATGTGCTCAGTGTAAAAGCGGTGCTGGCTGATGGTTCAGTGCTTGATACTGAGTCGCTTGATGAAGAGGGAGTCATTGCGGCTTCTGAGCGGCAGGATTACGCAGGTGAAGCTATCCGGGTTGTCTCATCGGTATGCCGGGAAAAACGTGAACAGATTTCAGCCAAATTCCCACCGCTTAACCGTTTCCTGACAGGGTACGATTTAAAGCATGCCTACAGCGATGATATGTCCCGGTTCGATATTGGGCGGGTACTTTGCGGCGCTGAGGGTTCTCTGGGTTTCATCGCTGAAGCGAAACTGGATATTACGCCAATTCCGACGACCCGAATTCTGGTTAACATCAAGTACGACAGTTTTGACTCTGCGTTGCGTAATGCCCCGATGATGGTGGAAGCAAACGCCTTGTCGGTTGAAACCGTAGATTCAAAAGTGCTGGATTTAGCCCGTTCCGACATCGTTTGGAACTCTGTTTCAGAATTGCTTACCGATGTTCCCGGCAAGGATATGCAGGGCATCAACATGGTGGAGTATGCCGGGGATGACGCAGAGAAAATTGAACAGCAAGTTATTTCTCTTTGCGCCCGCCTTGACCGTCTGATCGATAATGAAGAAGCCGGCATAATCGGCTACCAGCTTTGCCGGGATCTTGGCTCAATCAACAAGATTTACGGCATGCGCAAAAAGGCGGTTGGTTTACTGGGTGCTGCAAAAGGCAAGGCTAAACCCGTTGCGTTCACCGAAGATACCTGTGTTCCACCGGAAAACCTGGCTGATTTTATTGCTGAGTTCCGGGAGCTTCTTGACAGCAACAACCTGAACTACGGTATGTTTGGCCATGTCGATGCCGGTGTTCTCCATGTCCGTCCTGCGCTGGATCTGTGTGATCCTGAGCAGGAGACGCTGATGAAGCAACTCTCCGATCAGGTTGTTGCGCTGGTGGCGAAATATGGCGGCCTGATGTGGGGTGAACACGGTAAAGGTTTCCGTTCTGAGTATGGGCCAGAGTTTTTTGGCGAGGAACTCTACACCGAGTTGCGCCGGGTTAAGCAGGCATTTGATCCTGAAAACCGTATGAATCCCGGTAAGATTTGTACACCGTTGGGCAGTGATGATCCGCTGGTGAAAGTTGATGGTGTCAAGCGTGGGTTTTACGACCGTCAAATACCGGTCACTGTGCGTGACAGCTTCAAACAGGCAATGGAATGTAACGGCAATGGGCTGTGTTTTAACTATGAAACCAGCTCACCGATGTGCCCTTCGATGAAAGTCAGTTATGACCGGCGCCACTCACCCAAAGGACGTGCCGGCATTGTCAGGGAATGGCTGCGTCTCCTGGCAGAACAAGGGGTTGATGCCGTTCAATTAGAAAGAGAGCTGATGAGCAAATCCCTTCGCTCCGGGATATTTTCAGCCGTTTCAGCAATACCTACTTTGCTAAGAAAGACGATTATGATTTCTCACATGAAGTAATGGATGCAATGAATGGCTGCCTGGCGTGTAAAGCCTGTGCGAGTCAGTGTCCTATTAAGGTAGATGTGCCGAGCTTCCGCTCTCGCTTTATGCAAATCTATTACAGCCGGTATCAGCGACCTGCCAAAGATTACCTCGTTGCCAATATTGAGACCCTGTTGCCAGTAATGGCAAAAGCGCCGGTAGTCTTGAACAAGGTAACTCAGGCCAAGTGGGTAAAATCTGCCACGGAAAAAATGCTGGGTTATGTCGATACGCCGGAGCTTTCCGTTCCGACCCTGAAAGAATCTCTCGACGGCCATCATGCACTTTGCTTTAACCTGACCTGGTTGCAAGCGTTGAGTGAACGCGAGCGCGCCGATTACCTGCTAATCGTTCAGGACCCATTTACCAGCTTTTACGATGCCGAAGTTGTCCGGGACTTTGTCTTGCTGGCTGAAAAGCTCGGTAAGAAACCGATGCTGTTGCCGTTCAAGCCCAACGGTAAAGCACAGCATATTAAAGGATTCCTCAGGAAATTTGCCAAAACCGCTTCGACCACTGCAGAGTTTCTGACTGATATTTCAAAACTTGGTATTCCTCTGGTGGGTGTGGATCCGGCGCTGGTACTTTGTTACCGGGACGAATACGCCGAGATTTTAGGTGAAAACAGAGGTGATTTTGACGTCCTGACAGTGCATGAGTGGCTAACACCAAGACTGGAAACTTGGTTAAGCCAGCCTTCCCGCGAAGAAGAGCCTTGGTATCTCTTTGCTCATTGCACTGAAAAGACCAAGTTGCCGAATGCCGAAAAGGAATGGGGTAATATCTTCCGCCACTTTGGCGCAGAGATCATGCCGGTTGCTGTGGGTTGTTGCGGAATGGCTGGTACATTTGGCCACGAAAGTGACAAATTGCAGACTTCACGGGATGTTTATAACCTCAGTTGGCAGCCTCGGTTGGAGACGCTTCCTGTTGAACGTTGTATGGCCACAGGTTATTCATGTCGAAGCCAGGTAAAACGTTTTGAACACAAAAAGCTGATGCACCCACTTCAGGTACTTGTGAGAATCATCTGATCCTTAAACAATGCGGCGCACTCGTTGAGGTGCGCCGCATTTCACATCACATCAATTTAGCCTTTAATGTTGCACTAATAAGGTCCGGCGTTCAGTGCGTTTTGTAGCGTATTTGAGGCATTTTCTCCGCTAATTCTCGAACTTTCTTATAACCTGCTATCCTTTAATTCATTCAGACCGCTGATTGAGGTGACGGTTATGGAAACGCTGAAACCCCACATCACTTTTTCGGGTAAATGTCTGGAAGCCTTGCAGTTTTATTGCGAGTGTTTCGATGGAGAGATCATATTGATGCAGACATTTGCTGATGCACCGGTAGAACTGCTGGAGGTGGACAGCGATCGAATTATGCACGCTGAATTCGAATCTTCGGGAATTTCTTTCATGGCGTCAGAGGCATGATTGATGAACCTATTACCGGCAGTGGCTCAGTGGCGCTTGCGATTAATTTCTGTGATCCGGAAGAGCAGGACAAAGTGTTTGATGCGCTGTGCCAGGGCGGGCAGATCATCATGCCGTTGAGCGAAATGTTCTGGAGCGCCCGGTTCGGGCAGGTTGTTGATAAATACGGCATCCGGTGGATGCTAAACTGCCCGTTAACCGGTGAAGGTAGCGAATAACCTGAACGGTTTCTGCTGAACTCAGTGCGACTTGATTTGAACGATTTCACCGTCGTCATTTCTGACTGATGATTTTGTCCAATTGGTATTATTCATCCGGGCATAGCCAACGGTATACAATCCCGGCTAATATCGCGCCCGCTATTGGGGCAATCCAAAACAGCCACAATTGCCCCAGCGCCCAATCCCCAACAATCAATGCCGGGCCGGTACTTCGTGCCGGGTTGACGGATGTGTTGGTTACCGGAATGCTTATGAGGTGAATGAGCGTCAGGCAAAGGCCAATCGCCAACCCGGCCATTGCAGGTGTTGCAAGTTTGTGAGTGACGCCGAGTATGACAAACAGGAAGAAGAAGGTCATGACCACTTCGGTGATGAACCCAGCCCCAAGTGAGTAGCCACCCGGAGAGTGTTCACCATAACCGTTAGACGCCATGCCACCTGCAAGGCTGAATTCTGGCTGACCACTTGCAATCAGGTACAACACAAGCGCGCCGATAAACCCGCCCAATACCTGGGCAAGAATATAGGGAAAGACTTTACCTGCTTCGAACCGTCCTCCGGCCCACAGTCCTACCGTTACTGCCGGGTTAAGGTGACACCCTGAGATGTGTCCGACGGCGTATGCCATGGTGACAACGGTAAGGCCGAAAGCAAGAGATACACCTAACAACCCGATACCGACCTCGGGGAAAGCCGCTGCAAGCACTGCGCTGCCACAACCACCCAGCACCAGCCAGAAGGTTCCAATAAATTCCGCTGTGAGGGTTTTTAACATGGTTTCTGTCCTCCTGAATGAACTGATATACCGATATATGGGTACAAGAGAATACTGCCTTATTTAAAACAGGAGCTGGATTGTGCCAGTGAATCTTATATTCGAGTTAAAGGTGGGAAAATGTGACGCTTTTCACTTGGATATGCCATTCAACTGAAAAGTATGGGAATCCAGTGGCCAAACAGATAGTCTTTATACCCAAGCCACCTCGCCCTTCGGGAGGGTTTCAGTGCGTCCACTTCTGTGTCAAATACCTTTGAAAGGGAACAGCCATTCCTTCAGGTATTATCCTTGAATTGAACGCACTGAAAGCACTCTGAATGACGCACCTTGAGGTGGTTTGGGTATAAACAAAAGGTAAGTTTGATGGCAGCCGGGTTAATCTATGGGTTTAACCGGTTGAAATCATCCTTCGCGCAGGGTCTGCATTCGATTCTTTCAGCATGCAGCAGGAGGGGATAACGCTTATGATTAAATGGTTAGCGATCGGTGTATTGGCTGTTCTGGCATTTCTGATTGCGCAGAATAAACTCAGCGAAACAACACAAACCAATCTGGTTAAGATTCTGCTTGTATGCCTCTTGCTCACCGGTGTAGGCGTGGTGCTGTATGAACTGATTCGATGAAACCTTTCATGGTGCCTTAAATAAAAAAATCCCCTGCCTCACAGCAGGGGATTTGCATTTTGGTGCGTCACAGAAACGTTAGAATGCGGCGTTGCGTGGCGTACGAGGGAATGGGATTACGTCACGAACGTTACCCATACCTGTTACGTAAGAAACCAGTCGCTCAAAGCCCAGGCCGAAACCGGCGTGCGGCACAGTGCCGTAGCGGCGCAGGTCGCGGTACCAGTTCATGTGCTCTGGGTCGATACCCATCTCACGCATACGTGCATCCAGAATGTCCAGACGCTCTTCACGCTGTGAACCACCGATGATTTCACCGATACCCGGAGCCAGAACATCCATCGCAGCAACGGTTTTACCGTCATCGTTCATACGCATGTAGAACGCTTTGATGTCTTTCGGGTAGTTCTTAACGATTACCGGCGCCTTGAAGTGCTCTTCAGCCAAGAAACGCTCGTGCTCAGAAGACATGTCGATTCCCCATTCAACAGGGAATTCGAACTCTTTACCGGAATCCAGCAGAATCTGGATGGCATCCGTGTAATCTACCTGGGCAAAGTCAGAGGTTACAAACTGTTCCAGGCGGGTAATGGCGTTCTTGTCGATGCGCTGGGCAAAGAACTCAAGGTCATCACGACGCTCTTCCAGAACGGCTTTGAATACATACTTCAGCATGTCTTCTGCCAGCTTAGCAACGTCATCCAGTTCAGCAAAGGCAACTTCCGGCTCAACCATCCAGAATTCTGCCAGGTGGCGGCTGGTGTTTGAGTTTTCTGCGCGGAATGTTGGGCCGAAGGTGTACACCTTGCTCAGTGCACAGGCATACGCTTCTGCGTTCAACTGACCAGATACAGTTAGGAACGTTTCTTTGCCGAAGAAATCTTCGTTGTAGTCAACAGCGCCTTTGTCAGTGCGTGGCAGGTTTTCCATGTCCAGAGTAGAAACTCGGAACATTTCACCGGCACCTTCACAGTCAGAAGCTGTGATCAGCGGAGCAGAAACCCAGAAGAAACCCTGCTCGTGGTAGAAGCGGTGAATTGCCTGAGAAAGGCAGTTACGAACACGCGCTACCGCACCAATGACGTTGGTGCGCGGACGCAGGTGGGCAACTTCACGCAGATACTCGATAGAGTGGCGTGTTTTTGCCATCGGGTAGGTATCAGCATCTTCAACCCAACCAACAACCTTAATGGCAGTCGCCTGCATTTCAAACGCCTGGCCTTGCCCTGGGGATTCAACCACTTTACCGGTAACCTCAACAGAACAACCGGTAGTCAGGCGAAGGATCTCCTGCTCGTAATTATTCAGCTCATTAGGAACTACGGCCTGGATAGGGTCAAAACATGAACCGTCATAAACGGCAAGGAATGAAATGCCGGCCTTTGAGTCGCGGCGGGTACGAACCCAACCACGCACAGTCACTTCTGAATCGACAGCGACTTTGCCGTGCAGTACGTCTGCTACAGGCGCGTAAGTCATAATTAGCTATTATCTCCGTTGGGCTTATCCGGCGGGGAGGAATGCCGGATACATCAATCTTAATACGAGTCCAAGTAAGAGAGTTTACCCGTCTTTGTTTTCGCTTCAAGTAGAGAGTAGGTATTCGGTGGGAATTTGATGATTTCTAGGTCGAAATCTCTCCGATTCGCTTTTACAAAGGCGGGGTGAAATGAAAAAGAGCAGCTCTTTACCTGAAACTGCTCTTTGTCACCGGGAATACAGAGTTAACCTTTAAGCTGGAACTGGTTAATTAATCCCTCGAGTTCCACAACCAGATGTTCAAGTTTGCTGCTGATCTGCTTAACCCCATTAGCGTTGACTGCCGTTTGGCTGGCATGTTCAGTGACGGTGGAAATACGTTCACGAAGTGAGTCGGTCAGTGAAGTCTGGTTAACGCTGTCAGTGTTTATCTGCACAGCATGTTTGTTGACTTCGTTAACTTGATTCCCGATCACTTCCAGTGCTTCGGAGAGAGCCTGAACTGTCTCCGCCCTTGCATTGGTGTTTTCGCAAGTTGTGTCGATTAACGAAACGCAGGTGGATGTTCCACTGCGCAGATCTTCAATGATTCGCTGAATTTCCCCGGTGGCGTCATGGGTACGGCTTGCAAGGTTGCGGACTTCCCCTGCCACAACGGCAAATCCTCGCCCTTGTTCTCCGGCTCTGGCGGCTTCAATCGCTGCATTCAGAGCCAGAAGGTTGGTCTGCTCGGCAATACCCCGAATCACATCAAGGATGCTATTAACCTGTTCACTTTGGTTGTTTACTGAATCAATCTGGTTGCGAACTGTTTCAATCTCGCAACCAAGTGCTTTATGTCCCCGGCAGCTTGGTGGGCCATTGCACTGCCTTCATTCGCGCTTGCCAGTGATGATTCGGTCAGTGCGGTTGTTTCTGTCGTCCGGCTGGCAACATCGTGTTGATTGTGCTGAATCTGATCAACCGATTCAGACATGTCTTCAGTTTCAGCCTGCTGCCGTTCAGTGAGCCCCTGTGTTTGCTGTGCAACGTCAATGAGTTTAGCCGCTTCAACAGAAAGGGTTTCTGATGTGCGTTGTACCCGTTGCAAGCTGTCAGAGAAGTTATCGAGAAGCTGGTTGCAACTGGTTGCCAGATCGCCAATTTCATCGTTCTGTCGGATATTAATCCTGCCGGCAAGGTTTTTATCTTGTGCTGTCTGGCGCATGAAGGCGGACATTTTCTTGAGCGGGGAAATCGCGATTCGCCGGATAAAGAAAAGAGCAAAGATAAAACCAACCAATGCAATTACCGCCATAATGCTGGCACTTACCAGGGAATGTTTTGTGATAGAAGCAAATATCGGCCCTAAATTGTACTCGAGCCGCACTACGCCCAGCACAGAACCTTCGTCAACGATGTGACACTGGAGGCAATTGGTACCCCGATAATCGCTGCTGGCTTTCATTGGTAAAGCGACAACCAGTCTTTTGGCACCTTCGGTGTCGCTGATTTGTGTGATGGTTTCGCCGCCAAGGGCGCGTTTGTCTATATCATCGACAGCTTTTTGGTTGGCATCACCCGGTCCAAAGATGTTGGTGATACCGTTCCCCCGAATAACCCTGACATTCTCCATATTTTCATGAGAAAGAACTTTCTGGCGCAACACTTCTTTCTGCGACATTGTGCCGGTCAGCATCATCATATTAAGGCTGTCAAAGTAGCTGCTTGCCTTGTCGAGCATTTGATCGCTGATAAGGTCGCGCACCATTTCTTTTTGCTTGTATGACTCATAGCTGACAGAGACAACCAGCACGATGACAAACACTGAAAGTAGAGCAAAGAGGATTTTTTTAGCCAACGTTATTCGCATACCCAAGATCGGACTCTGTTTAAAGTATGTGAAACTATGTTAACGCGAATAATCTGTCGTTGATCGCAAAAGGTTTTAAAGTGTGATAAGTGAACGTTTTCCATCACTATTTTATCGAGAAATGTTGGGGCGTACCGATTTCACTCTTTGAATGCTTTAGTATCAAAATTGTTAATTGTGACAAAGAGAGGGGGTTGCAGCGTTCCTAAAAGCAACCGATGGATAAAGGTGAAGTTTGTGATGAATTTCGCTTTGAAGTAGGATGCACCCCTCAGTAAAACTAGTATGAACTTCACTATGACCACCGAACTGTTTAAAGAATTCACCTTTGAAGCTGCACACCGTCTTCCTCACGTACCTGAAGGGCATAAATGTGGGCGTCTTCACGGCCATTCCTTTGTTGTGCGTATTTATGTCGAAGGTGAAGTCGATCCACATACTGGCTGGGTCATCGATTTCTCAGAAATCAAAGCGATTTTCAAGCCCATTTACGAGCAGTTGGATCACCACTATCTGAATGAGATTGAAGGGCTTGAAAACCCTACCAGTGAAGTTCTGTCCAAATGGATCTGGGATCAGCTGAAACCTAAGCTGCCAATGCTTAGCAAGGTGATGATCAAAGAGACCTGTACGTCTGGTTGCTTGTATACTGGCGAATAAAACCGAAAAAGGCCGCAGCATTGCGGCCTTCATTATTTGGGCGTACCACAAATATTTTATCAGGCGATAGCGAGGTATTTGTGCGTCTGAACAGACAGCCGCCAGTTACGTGCAATACAGGTATCAATACATAATGACGTTGCGCGTGGTTTTTGGCTGATTGGCTGGAGGGCGATAGTGACATCACTTCTTAATGAAGCGCCAGCCAAAAGGGCATCCAACAGGTCGATATCCTTTTCAGTGCCAACCGGATGCTTAATCTCATTTGCTCTTGCTAATGCTTCAGGTAATACAGGAAGCTTTCCCTTCATTGCGATTTTTGGCGACACCGTGACCCAGGTATTTTCGGATGCCTGAATTCGATAGGTACCGCTTGTTTCAATCTGGCATTGGTAACCGGCATTTTCCAAAGCCTCTGTCAGCGGAAAAAGGTCATGCACACAAGGCTCGCCACCGGTGATAACCACGTGCTTTGCTGTATAACCGCAATCTGAAAAATGTTGGATCAATGTGTCTGGGCTGACGTTTGCCCAGAGCGAAGATTCCTGCTCTTTCGTAATAATGATTCCAAAATCCCTCTGGTCTTCTTCCATGACATCCCAGGTGTGTTTTGTGTCACACCAAGGGCAACCTACCGGACAGCCTTGAAGACGCACGAATAGGGCCGGTTGGCCGGTGTAGATACCCTCACCCTGGATGGTTTGAAATACTTCATTGATTTGGTACATGGCTTTCACTGTAGCAAAGACGCATAAGGCTGCGCATTATGGCAGGAATCTGCCATCTCTTACAGCGTCAGCAAACATCTTATCCTTCGAAAAATAATTGGTAAAAGTAACCATCAAGTGTTGTCTTTTTTTCTGAATATAGTTGGTCAGATTTCCAATATTCGACCCACTGCAAAATTATCTCGTGATATCTATCACGTCCTCATGACACTTTGCTTCACAATTACTTCGCAACGTAAAAAAATTCACCTGAGCCAATTTTTAGAAGTTAATTTAGGGAGAAGGGCATGTACGTCGCCCAGCCGGGTCACATAGACCACATAAAAAGAAATAATGCGGGGACTGTATATAAGCTCATTGATAAATTTGGCCCAATTTCTCGAATCGAACTTTCCAAACGCAGCCAATTGGCACCTGCCAGTATTACCAAAATCACCCGGGAACTGCTCGAAGCGCATCTCATAAAAGAAACCGAATATCAGGAACCAAGCAGCCGGGGACGACCTGCTATCGGTCTCGTTGTGGATAACGAAGGATGGCAATTCCTCTCCATGAGGCTGGGGCGTGGTTATCTTACCATTGCTTTGCATGAATTGGGTGGCGATATTCTTATCGAAGAGCGGGTGGTGATGAACCAAACCCAGCAAGATGAAGTGCTTGACCACCTGCTTATTGAAATAAACCAGTTTTTCCAGCGGCATTCAGCAACACTTGATCGCGTAACCAGTGTAGCGATTTCCCTTCCCGGTCTGGTTGACAGTGAGGACGGCATTGTCATGCAAATGCCTCATTACGACGTCAGGAACCTTGAGCTGGGTAAGGCGATTCACCAGGCAACAGGTCTGCCGGTTTTGTCGGTAATGATACCCGCTCATGGGCATTGGCAGAGAAATTGTTCGGACATGCGGCGGATGTAGAAAACGCCATTCTGGTTTCCGTTCACAATGGCGTCGGTGCCGGCATCATGGTGGATGGAACGGTACTCCAGCGCCGGGTTGGAAACATTGGGGAAATCGGACACATCCAGATTAAACCTTATGGTAAACGCTGTCATTGTGGCAATTATGGATGCTTGGAGACGGAAGTCAGCTTGTCTGCGGCTCTGGAGAAAGCGGAACAGCTGTTGAGTGAAGGGCACCCTTCCATGTTAAGGGATCAGCCGCTTACCATTGAATCACTCTGTACCGCGGCAGTGTTCGGTGACGGTGTCGCCCAACGTGTGATCATTGAACTTGGTCAACACCTGGGGCGGGGTATCGCTATCCTTGTTAACCTTTTCAACCCACAGAAGGTGATGATTGGCAGTGAGCTCAATCGTGCAAAAACTATTCTGTATCCTGCGATTGAAGAGTGCGTGAAATCTCAGGCGCTCCCATCTTACGGTGAAAACCTGCAGTTTATGGAGACCCGTTTTTACACTCAGGGAACCATGGCCGGGGCAGCGCTGGTTAAACAAGCGCTGTATGACGGCAGCCTGCTGATTCGGTTGATTGAAGGTTAAAACCACCAAAACAAAAATGGAGCGCCGGGCGCTCCATTTTTGTGTCTGAAACCGGGCTGTCGGAATCAGTTAGTGCTGAGTTCTGTTGCGGCTTTTTTCTCTACGGCTTTACATGCGGCCGCAGTGAAAATGACGTCAGTAGAGCTGTTAAGAGCCGTTTCTGCTGAATCCTGAATTACACCGATGATAAAGCCCACCGCAACGACCTGCATCGCAATTTCATTGGGAATCCCGAACAGGTTACAAGCCAATGGGATCAGCAGCAGTGAACCACCTGCAACACCGGACGCACCACACGCAGATACCGCTGCAACAACGCTGAGCAGAATGGCTGTTGCCAGGTCGATGGAAATATTCAGTGTATGAGCGGCTGCCAGTGTCAGCACGGTGATAGTGATTGCCGCACCTGCCATGTTAATAGTCGCACCCAATGGAATGGATACAGAGTAGGTATCTTCGTCCAGGTTCAGCTTCTTACACAGCGCCATGTTTACAGGAATGTTGGCCGCAGAACTGCGGGTGAAAAATGCGGTGATGCCACTTTCACGCAAACATTGGAATACCAGTGGATAAGGGTTGGTACCGGTTTTGTAAAAAACAATCAGCGGGTTCACTACAAGTGCGATAATTGCCATTGAACCCAACAGAACGGCCAGCAGATGGGTGTAACCTGCCAGGGCTTCAAAGCCGGTATCGGCAAACGTGCTGGCAACGAGACCAAAGATACCCAGAGGTGCCAGTTTAATTACAAAGCGCACAATAGACGAGATACCGTCAGAGATATCTGAGAACACTTGCTTGGTTTCCGCAGAGGCGTGGTGCAACGCAATACCCAGTGCAATAGCCCAGGCGAGGATGCCGATGAAGTTACCGGACATGAGTGCATTAACCGGGTTATCTACGATATTGAACAGTAGGGTGCTCAAAACGGCAGAAATGCCTTCTGGCGGGGCAACCGTTGCGTTATGCGTTACCAGAGTCAGAGTTGTCGGAAAAAGGAAACTCATAGCAACTGCGGTTACCGAAGCGGCGAACGTACCAAATAGATACAACCCGATTATCGGTTTCATGTTGGTGTGCTGGCCGCGCTTTTGGTTAGCAATTGAGGCGGCAACCAGAACGAACACCAGAATAGGAGCGACTGCCTTCAGAGCACTTACGAAAAGGCTGCCAAGCAGCCCAACCGCGCGCGCACTGTCAGGAGAAAAGGTAGCAACTAAAACACCGGCAATGATGCCTATCAGTATCTGGGAAATAAGACTTCCCCGGAGGAAGCTCGGGAGACGTAAATGTGTTTGCATGTGTGTTCTCGCATATCTAAATATTATTGTGTGTTAATCCAAACTATCTCAGGATGCAGGCCAGTACCGGAAAGCATTGATAGTTAAGCGTACTGACGTCATCTTGAGATAGTTTGGATACAGATGATTTAATCAAGATATGTGTTGTCGTGTAAAGAAATAAATAAAATAAAACACTGAGAGATGTTAAATATATGTAATTTAATATCGTTTACGTTTCTGTCAAGGAGTGTATGTGTGTTGCTGTGTTGGGGTTTGGCGTAAAAAAAGCGATTAAACAAAGTTCAATCGCCTGAAGGTTTTAATAAGTTTGCGATTCAAATCAATAAATTACGTTTCCAACCGCGTTGAGCAGTTTACTCATACCCTTAGTGAAATGTAACGGGGCATCGGCAACTGTGTAACAAAGGCAACCTTCTTTTGTGTAAGGCGTATGATGATGTTGGCTGTCGAGCCAGATAAAATCGCCGGGTGCGTACTTGTCGTTTTCATCTTCGAACTCACCGTCTAATAAAAGGGTGAGCTCATAGCCGCTGTGAGTGTGCGCAGGAACAGACCCGTCAGCCTGAATGTGAAGCAGGCTTGATCTCACTGGACCTTCGTTAAGGGGCAGCCTTGCACGGCTGATTGCACCGATAGAACTCCAGCTCGTATCGCTGAATCGTCTCAGCGCTCTGGGTAACTGGTAAACATCCCCACACACAGTGACAGTTGACGGAGGTGACGGGACAAGCTTCGTGTCGTCAGCGGTATCAGTAGAGTGGAAAATACTCTCAAGCATTCCGCCAAAATGTCCGGATTGGTTTTCAGGTTCTTCTTGAGCGGTATTAAAAGCCTTTTCGGCCAATGCTTGTGTGTACTTGTCAATTTTAGCCTGACACTCAGGCACATTTCAGCATGGGCAGAAACAGCAATGGTGAGGGAGGTCGGGAGTTCTCCGGCAGCAAAGGCGACCAACATGGATTCGTAGGGGTGATATTTAATCATGATGCTTCTCCAGGTGGTTGCGCAGTTTTTGAAGACCGAGGCGTAAACGTGATTTTACTGTCCCGAGTGGGATTTTGAGTTGCTCTGCCAATTCTTGATGGGTGAGCTGTTTGAGGTAAACGCCTCTGACGACTTGCTGCTGCAAGTCCGGTAACTCGTCGATATAGCCATAAGGTTGCCATGAAGCTGGTCTTTAGCCGCTTGTTCATCGCACCTTTGGCCGTCCTCTTCGAACAAGGGCCAAATATCGCTGCTGATATTGTCTTCACGGTTAGATTGCATTTTACGTAGCATGTCAAAACTGACATTTCGCATGATTGTGAATATCCAGGTTGTCGCAGCCCCTTTCTCCCGGTTGAACAAAGAAGCTTTCCGCCAGACAAGCATCATAGTTTCCTGCACAAGCTCCAATGCCAGAGCTTCTTGGTGCAGGGTTCTCATGCCGTATGAGCGGATCTTGGGGGCGAAATAGGAAAACAGGGATTCGAAAGCCGTACGGCTCTCGTTGTCTGCGACTTCAATCAGTAATTTCGTGAGTAGCTCACCGTCAGGTTTTGTCATTGTTTTGGCGTCTGTCCGTTGCGTCCGTTCAGACTTAGTATATGCAGATCCGGCATTTATCATTGTGATCGCTCTCGATGATGACGTCATTGTAGGTACTACGTGACAAACCAGGATTGGATCAGTCTGCTTTGTTGATTAAGTGCCTGATAAACTCTTTTGCCTCAGTTACACTGTTTTGAGCGATAAACCACTGACGTTGGTTATTTGCCAACGGAAGCACCTCAAGCCAGCGCTGGCAAACCCAGGTTAGACTGTCGAAGTGTGTGGATTCATATTGCTTTCCGTGGTTTGGGTAAGCGGTAAAAACCTGACGAAGACCGTCAGCAATGTCTTCACTGTCGCCGGAATTTTTTTCTTCAGCCCAGTCTGAGAGCGTTTCAATTTCTGAGACCCAAAGTTTGTCATCCTGCTGCTTGGGGGAGGTCATGCGTACCCGATGGCGTCCGCAAATGGTTATACCGAGCAGACCGTCTTCAAGTGTCTCGAAATCAATGATGTCTACCAGGGTGCCGTACGGGCAAACCGTCTCGCCTTCCATCATGGCAAGAACGAAACCGTTTTGATTTGCCAGCGATTCTTTTACCAATCGGATATAACGAGGTTCGAAAATCCGCAGCTTGGTAATACCGCCGGGCAACAAGAAAATGGGCAAGGGGAAAAGGCCATACAACATAAAAATCTCCTGTGTTCAGACTGCTTTACGCAGGCGCGTTGACGAGAGATCACTGCTTTTTGTACAGCCTCCAGACGGGAAACTTCGTTTTACTGCTGGCTGAAATGCTCACGTAAAACCTTGTGGGTGCTCATTAGCAAGTTTGTCAGTTGCTCGTCAGTGATTATGTAGGGTGGCATAATGTAAACCAGCCTGCCAAATGGACGTACCCAAACGCCTTCATTGACGAAGGCCTGCTGTATCTCGGACATTCTTACAGGTTCATGCGTTTCAATCACACCGATTGCCCCGAGGAAACGCACATCCGCAACACAATCCAACTTAGCAAACTCTGGCAGCATTTCGGCGAACTTGGTTTCAATCCGTGTCACGTCCGTTTTCCAGTCCCCCTGTTTGATAAGCCCGAGGCTGGCATTAGCAACGGAACAGGCCAGTGGGTTGCCCATAAAAGTTGGCCCGTGCATAAAGCAGCCCGCTTCACCGCTGCAAACCGTATCGGCAACGTGTTTGGTGGCTAGTGTGGCAGCAAGGGTCATATAACCGCCGGTCAGCGCTTTCCCCACACAGAGAATATCCGGTGAGATACCAGCATGGTTGCAGGCGAACAATTTTCCTGTTCGGCCAAATCCGGTCGCAATTTCGTCAGCAATCAGCAATACGTCATAACGGTCGCACAATATCCTGACCTGCCGCACAAATTCCGGGTGGTAAAGTCTCATTCCCCCGGCGCCTTGTACAACGGGCTCCAGAATAAAAGCAGCAATGTCTCTGTGGTGTTGTTCAAGTAGCCCGATGACCGAGTCCAAATCTGATGGATTCCAACTCTCGCCAAACCGGCTGGAAGGGGATTCAGCGAACATATGTTCAGGCAGAAACCCTTTGTAGAGTTTGTGCATGGAATTGTCCGGGTCGGTCACGGACATGGCAGCAAAGGTATCACCGTGATATCCGTGCCGGAGAGTGAGAAATTTTGATTTTGGCGACCCTTTCGCGTACCAGTACTGCAAGGCCATTTTAAGCGCGACTTCAACAGACACAGAGCCGGAATCACAAAGGAACACTTTTTCCAGACCGTCTGGTGTTAGTGCTACCAACTTCTTGCAAAGCTCAACTGCCGGCTGATGAGTTAACCCGCCGAACATCACATGTGACATGTTACTGAGCTGTTCTTGAACTGCGTTGTTCAATACCGGGTGGTTATAACCGTGAATGGCTGACCACCATGATGACATGCCATCGATTAACCTTGTGCCATCTTCAAGTTCGATATAAACACCGTCAGCCGCTTTCACCGGGAAACAGGCAGGGGATCCAACGTGGACGTGTAAGGATGCCAGACATGGTTACGATCATAATCTAAGTCGACGGTCATTTGTTCACCAGTTGTAAACTATGTGTTTGTATCTTCGTTGACAGTGTACGGTGTGAGTTTAAACTAGCCAAGTATAACGACTTAGAATTTGCAGCCCTGATGGGTGCATCACATGAAGCATTTACGAGGAAGTCATGGTGGATATTCGGCATAACTGGACAGTCGAGGAAGTTCAGGCGCTTTTTGAAAAACCTTTTATGGATTTGTTGTTTGAAGCGCAATTGGTACATCGGGAATACCACCCAGCCAATGAAGTTCAGGTAAGTACCCTGCTTTCAATTAAAACCGGCGCTTGCCCGAAGACTGCAAATACTGCCCTCAGAGCGCCCACTACCGCACAGACATTGAAAAAGAACGTCTTCTGGAAGTCGAACGGGTTCTTGATGCTGCTGAAAAGGCAAAAAGTTCAGGAGCGACCCGGTTTTGTATGGGGGCCGCTTGGAAAAACCCCAAAGAGCGCGACATGCCATACCTGCTCGATATGGTTCGCGGCGTTAAAAGCCTGGGTCTCGAAACCTGTATGACTCTGGGTATGTTGAATAAAGATCAGGCCGAATCACTCGCTGAAGCCGGGTTGGATTACTACAACCACAACCTCGATACCTCCCGCGAAAATTACGGCAATATCATTACCACCCGGACTTATGATGATCGACTGGATACCCTTGCCCATGTCCGGGACGCGGGTATGAAAGTGTGCTCCGGGGGCATTGTCGGTTTGGGCGAAGATAAGCGTGACCGCGCAGGGCTTTTGATGGAGCTTGCCAATCTTCCCCGTCATCCGGAAAGTGTGCCGATTAACATGCTGGTAAAGGTAAAAGGCACACCACTTGAAAATGTCGAAGATCTGGATGCGTTTGATTTTGTCCGGACCATTGCTGTCGCCCGCATTATGATGCCGGCTTCTGCTGTTCGCCTTTCTGCCGGCAGGGAGAAAATGAACGAGCAAATGCAAGCACTGTGTTTTATGGCCGGTGCCAATTCCATTTTCTATGGCTGCAAACTGCTGACGACACCGAACCCGGATGAAGATGAGGACATGCAACTGTTCCGCAAGCTGGGTATCAACCGTCAGGAGAGAGTTCAGAAGCCCGATCAGGTTCAGGAGTCTGAGCTGATAGACCAGGTTGCCGAGCGTGTGGCTGCACGGCCTTCGAAAGATGATATGTTCTACGACGCATCGCTTTAACCCGGCGGTAAAAAATGGGACGCGGTTTTTCTCAAAAAATCCAAAATGCACTGTCAGCCCGGAAAGAAACCGGGCTGTACCGATATCCACCTACCGTCGAAGCCATTAACGGGCCATACGTACAGATAGACGGCAAACGTTACCTGAATTTCTCGTCGAATGATTATCTGGGGCTGGCCAGGGATCCGGAAGTGTCTTCAATCTGGCAGGAAGGCCTATCCCGCTATGGGGCGGGGAGCATGGCATCTCCGCTGGTTACCGGCCATTCCGCGCCCCATGCGAATTTGGAACAGCTGTTGTGCGAATGGCTGGGTTTTGACAGCGCGGTGCTGTTTAACTCCGGATTTGCAGCCAATCAAGCGGTTATCTACACACTTTGTGACAAAGATGACTTCATCTTCCAGGACAAACTGAACCACGCTCCCTGATAGAAGCGGGCATGTTAAGCCCTTCTCAAATGAAGCGCTTCCAGCACAACGACGTCGAAAGCCTGCGCGGGATGATTAAGCGCACCGGCGGAGAAAAGCTGGTTGTTACGGAGGGGGTGTTCAGTATGGATGGTGATACAGCCCCTTTGACTGATATCGCTTCAACGGCAAGGGATGCTGGTGTCTGGTTGATGGTAGATGATGCACACGGAATTGGTGTATTGGGGGAGGACGGTTCTGGAAGCTGCAGGCTCGCGGGTATCAAGCCGGATATTTTAGTGGTGACCTTCGGCAAGGCTTTCGGCCTGATGGGGGCAGCAGTGCTTTGTGACAGGAGCACGGCTGAGTACCTTAAACAGTTCGGGCGACACTACATTTATTCCACGGCGATGCCACCGGCACAGGCTTTTACCTTGTGCCACACCATCGAAATGATCCGAACCCAGAACTGGCGGCGCGAAAAACTTGCTGAGTTAAGTCACGTCTGGCACGAGTCATTGTCGACCTTGTCCGGTGCTGTAAAAACCGATACCCCGATAAAACCGGTCATTGTTGGTCATTCAGCACCTATGATCCGGCTGTCGGAAAAACTCAACGCTGAGGCTTTTGGATCGGGGCAATCCGGCCACCAACCGTCCCGGCAAACAAAGCACGGCTCAGGGTGACATTGTCAGCAGTGCAAGAGAAAGACTCCGTGCTGGCTCTAGCCGGACAAATCAAGAAAGCCCTGGAGGTCGATTAATGTCTGCGATCCTCAAACTTGATAACCCGGGTTCAGTTCTGGCTGACAGCAAAAAGGCTATAGCGAAAGCCTTTGGCCGGGCCGCGGGAACCTATGACCGTTGTGCGGCGTTTCAGCGCGATGTGGCGGACCGCTTGTTGAATCATGTTACAGCAGCGAGGGGGCTATACGGGCTGGATGTCGGTTGTGGTACCGGATACTGCACAGAACGGCTTGTAAACCAAGGCGCGACAATGACTGCGCTGGATTTATCTTCCGAAATGTTGCTGAAAACGAAGGCGAGATGTGGAGCTGAGGTGACAGCTATTACCGGAGATGCTGAAGCGCTTCCGTTCAAAGAGAACAGTTTCGATTTTGCCTTGTCCTCGCTGGCACTGCAGTGGTGCGAAGACTTGTCATTGCCGCTTTCCGAAATGAAACGAGTGGTTAAACCTGGCGGAAAGATTTACTTCTCCACCCTTGCAGACGGCTCGCTTTGGGAGCTGAGTGAGGCGTGGAAGGCCGTTGATTCAGATCAACATGTTAACCATTTTCTAACGCCGAGCCAGATAAACATTGCGCTGGCTCAAGCCGGTGTGAACCTGGATACCCTAGACTTTTCCGACATCGTCACCTTGTATGCGTCAGCTTTGGAGCTGATGCGCGACCTTAAAGGTATAGGTGCAACGCATATAGAAACCCGCCAGAACCGAGGGTTGGGCGGGCGAGAGCAAATCAGGGCGCTGGAAAGTGCCTACCGGAAGAACATCCTGGAGTGTGGCAGGTTGCCTGCGACATACCATGTGTGCATTGGAGTTATCACGAATGAATAACGTCTTTTTCGTTACAGGCACAGACACCGAAGTCGGGAAAACAGTGGCTTCAAAGGCAATTATGCAAGCAGCAGTAGCGAAAGGGTTGTCCGTCGCCGGTTATAAACCGGTAGCAGCAGGCAGCAAGGAAACCGAAGAGGGATTGCAAAACAGCGATGCCATTCACCTGCGCCAGGCGTCCAATGTTGAGCTGAGCTACAGCGAAGTCAATCCATGCCTTTTGGATACCCCGGCTTCTCCGCACATTGCAGCGGCGGCGGAAGATAAAAGTAGATTTTGACCTGTTGGATAAAGGCCTGCAGATCGTTCGCGAAAAAAGTGAATTCACTTTAGTAGAAGGTGCTGGTGGCTGGCGTGTACCCGTAACCATGGATCTTGCGCTCTCTGATTGGGTCGTTCCCCATAAGTTACCGGTGATATTGGTGGTGGGGGTAAAGCTGGGCTGCTTAAACCATGCTTTGCTGACGGCGGAGGCCATTGGTAATGACGGGCTGAAGTTAGTAGGCTGGGTTGCAAACCGGGTAAACCCGGGGGCGGATCATTACGCAGAAATTATTGAAACACTTGAGCATAAACTTGATGCGCCCAAACTGGGTGAAATTCCCTACATGCCGGGTATCAAGCGCCGGGACCTCAGCAGTTACATTGACTTGTCGTGCCTTGGTCTTTGAGTTTCCAAGGCAATTTACCATTGATAAAAAAAGGCTGCTAATCGCAGCCTTTTCTCTAGCAAGCTAATTCTCAACGTTCATCCCGGTGAATACCGAGAAGACTTTCCTGAACTTCAGCTATTTGACGTGAACTGTCATCCATATCCAGTCCCAGCTCTTTACAAGCTTCGTCAAAGCTCATACCCAGGTGACAACACATAATGTCGATGGCGACACGATAGTTATCTTTGTTAGACATCTTGCTCTCCTTAAGCCGTGATTTACCGGCTTATCCTGCCGGTCAACAGGTTCCAATCTGAACTGTTCCACTCGCCAGGGAACACATTAACCCGTTCGCTGATACATCTCTGCAATGTAATTCAATTATAACCTGTGGAATCGAGATTACCGTTTTGGGGTCAGCCTGACTGAAATGCAGGTAACAAATGCTATCAGATTGTGGTTTGAGGTTACTCCTGTGTAGTGACACGGACAATACGACCAAAGTCGCAATTGTCACAATCGTGAAAAGGGTAACAATTTGCGACAGGGACTTGTTTTTAGCGGCTCTGACCCTACTATTCAGTTATATCGAGAAGAGCAATAAACGCTTTTATCCATCGGAGAGCACAAACAAATGAAACGTATAGCCTTATTTTTGGCTACCAACTTTGCCGTACTGATTGTATTCAGCATTATTCTGAATATCGTGTACGCAGTGACCGGAATGCAGCCGGGCAGTCTGTCAGGCCTGTTGTTGATGGCCGCGCTGTTCGGCTTTGGTGGTTCTATTATCTCACTGATGATGTCGAAATCTATGGCATTGCGCTCGGTAGGCGCGATGGTGATCGAACATCCTCGCAATGAAACCGAGCATTGGCTGATGACCACAGTGTCCCGTCAGGCGCAACAAGCTGGCATTGGTATGCCGACCGTCGCGATTTATGACTCCCCGGACATCAATGCGTTTGCAACTGGCGCGCGCAAAAATGATTCAGTCGTTGCGGTTTCTTCCGGATTGCTGCACGGCATGACCCGTGATGAAGCCGAAGCAGTGCTGGCGCACGAAATCAGCCACATCGCTAACGGCGACATGGTGACCATGACCCTGATGCAGGGTGTTGTGAACACCTTCGTTATTTTCATCTCCCGTATCATCGCCAGCGTAGTCAGCGGCATGAACAGCAATGATGAAGAAGGCGAGTCAGGCGGCAGCTTTATGACCTACTTCATCGTGTCATCTATCATGGAAATCCTGTTTGGTTTCCTCGCAAGCATCCTGACCATGTGGTTCAGCCGTCACCGTGAATTCAAGGCTGACGCAGGTTCTGCAAACCTGGTGGGTAAGCAGAAGATGATTGCGGCGCTCGAGCGTCTGCGCATGAGCCAGGAATCGCATCTGGAAGGTTCAATGATGGCTTTTGGTATTAACGGCAAGAAGTCGTTGAGCGAGCTGTTTATGACACACCCACCGCTTGAAAAGCGTATTGATGCGCTGCGTCGCGGTGAGTATCTGTAAAGGCTGAAACTCAGCAACAGTACCTGGATCAACAGACGAGCGGCGCCTTCATGGCGCCGCTTTCTTTTGCGTTTAGTTCAACACCCCGTTTTGCTTTGCAACCTGAGTGGCAATGACATCCATCAGAGGCGGGGACAGGCAGTCATAGGGTTCCAGCCCCAGTTCACGAAGCCGGTTTCTGATAGCGTCCATCTGATCCGGTGGGGTGCCGCTTTCAATAATCGAAGAAACAAACGCAGCGAATTCAGGGGCTGACCAGCCGGTCGCACCGGACAGTTCAGTATGGATGAAGTCGAGCCCATTGAATGCATGGGTTGGGTCATCAACCCGCCCATACATGTGTACACCACAGCCTTTACATGCATGCCTTTTGATCAGCGCGGATTCATCAATGGTCTCCAGTTTTTCCTCATGAGATGTCACTGTAACCGAATCACTGGGGACGACAGCGACCATTGAAAACGTTGCGCCTTTCGGCTTCCAGCATTTTGAACAACCGCATACATGGTTGTGTGCCGACTGAGCGGTTACCGTCACGATAACTTTCTCTGAGGGGCATTTACACAAAAGCTGACCACCGCTGAATCCGTCTGCCTGCGGTTGCTGAACACCTTTGTCGACACTGGGATGAATCGAAATCGTCATAGGGAATACCTTTGCAATGATTGATTTCAAGCCCTGCCACATAGAGTGACCTCCTTGTTAGCCCCGGATTGGGGCATCGTTTGCGTTTGGCGCGCTTTGCGCACCAACACATTCCGTTTAAATACACGGGGACTATCGATAAAGGTTAGGTGCAGGGAAGGTGGCTGAAAGTCAAAAGACTATTGCGCTGGTTATCGGGAGTGCATTTTTGGGGCAATGAGGCTGGGGAAAGACTGGGCGGATGAGCAGAAAAAAGCGGAAACTATGGTTTCCGCTGTTGCCCGGGGGGTTCCGCTGTTGCCAGTGTTACTGAGCGCCGGATGCTGCCGGAGCCTGAGGGGCCGGTATTTGTTCCGGCGTCGGAGATTCGTCAGCTTCCGTCGGTTCGGTCACTTGCACCGGCTCAGGCGTCTTTTGCTCTGCGGAGAAAATGTTTAGCACCGTATCACGCCATTTAAGCCAGAAACGGCCCAGGGTTTCGTGCCAGTAACGTTCAAATTGTTCCATGTACTGGGCTTTAGGCGTGTACTTGATCCAGGGCTGTTTGATCTCTTTCTGGGCCAGGAAATTGGTCGGAGCCGGGATGGGTTCAAGCCCCATCAGATGGAATTCATCCAGCGCCCTTGGCATATGACTGGCTGACGTTACTAACACCATGCGCGAATTTCCGACCACGGTACTTGCCTGATAAGCCTCTTCCGCTGTGTCTTTTGCTGTTTCCAGCAATAGAATCTGGTTTTTGTTCACACCCAGAGCCATTGCTACTCTTGCCAGCATCCGGCATGGCTGACTTCATAGCCGCCGTCATAACCGGAAAGGATCATCTTTGAATTGGGATAGAGACGGTGTATCCGGATACCTTCCGCCAATCGCATCAACGCTGCCCGGGAAAGCTCAGATGTAGACGGAATTTCATCATCAACAACGTGGCTGTTGCCCAACACCATAACAAAATCGACAGGGCCATCGTCAGGTGGCAAAAAGCCCTTATATTCCCTTTCAAGGGGCATCAACAGTGATGAAGAAAACGGTTGAAATGAAATCAGCCCGATTCCGACCAGCGAAATAACCAAAAACAGCGAAGCCAGCCACTTTCGGTTAGATAACCAGAGAACCAACAATCCAACAATACCGATGATAAGCAGGGCGGGGAGGGGCATTATGAAGGCGGTAATTATTTTTTTAAGTTCAAACATCCGTAAGTCGCCCGAATATTAACCAAACGAGGGGTATTTTGCGGCACAAGGCTTTATTACGTGCGCGCATATGAGAAAATACACCACACAAGACCATCATCATAGCGAAACCGACCGTGACTGGGGATAGAAATTTCGACGACCTCGCCCACAAATTTGTTAAAAACATATACGGCTCTGGGAAGGGAGATATCCGCCAGCGTGTTGTCTGGGAAGACATCGAACAGATTCTGAAAACGGTAACCAGTGAACGCCCGTTGCATATTCTGGATGCCGGTGGAGGTTTGGGCCAGCTTTCGCGTCAGATGGCGAAGCTCGGTCATCGCGTAACGCTTTGTGATATCTCCTCGGAAATGCTGGCCCTGGCGCAAAAAGAAATTGATGCCGATGGTCTGACGGAACAATATCGCTTGGTTCATTGTGCCGCTCAGGATGTGGGTGAATACGTTGAAGAACCGGTAGACATCCTGCTGTTTCACGCCGTTATGGAATGGTTGGCGGATCCGAAGCCGGTTTTGCAATCTTTGCTGAACTTCGTCCGTCCTGGTGGTGCCGCGTCGATAATGTTTTATAACCAACATGGACTGGTATTTAAGAACCTGATTTGCGGAAACCTTGAGCATGTCATGAACGGCATGCCCCACAAGAAACGATTTAAGCTGCAACCGCAAAAAGGCCTGCTGCCAGATGATGTGTACCAGTGGATAGCGGAGTCAGGTTTTTGCATAAAAGGTAAAACCGGTGTCAGGACTTTCCATGACTACATGCAAAAGACCCGCACAGGCGAGTACACTTTTGAGCAGGTTCTGGAGCTTGAGTCTCAGCTTTGCAGGCAAGAGCCATATCTGTCACTGGTCGGTACATTCACACCTGGGCAGTGAAGCAGTAGAGATTTTGCGCGGCGAAACAAAATGAACAAAATCATAATTATTAACAACAAGGAAAACGGATGAACAATACAGAGCAGACCGTTCCCGAGTTGGTTGGTTGGGTGAAACAGCATGATTTTTCGCTGAGTCTCCCTGCGGAACGTCTGGCTTTTTTACTTGCGATCTCCGTCCTCAGCGGTGACCGGTTTGATGAAGAGCTGGGTGAAAGTGACCTGGTTGATGCGTTTCGTATTATCAGCGAAACCTTTGAACAGTCTCCGGAAACCATTGGTTTTCGTGCCAACAATGCTATCAATGATCTGGTGGCCCAGCGTTTGCTGAACCGCTTTACCAGTGAAATGACCGAAGGGGTGAGTATTTACCGTCTGACCCCGCTGGCACTGGCCATTACTGACTACTACGCCCGCCAACGCGAGTACTCCTCGCTGAAACTGTCTATCCAGCTGTCAATGGTGGCAGATGAAATTGACAAGGCGCTGAAGGCCGCTGCAGAAGGCGGTGACGTAAACTTCTGGCGTAAAAAAGTCTATGGCGTTCTGAAATTTTCAGTCGCCGAGATTTTTGACCGAATTGATCTTAACCAGCGTGTGATGGATGAGCAGCAGCAACAGGTGAAAACCGATATTGCCGCTCTCCTGACCCAGGACTGGCAGGCTGCCATTGCCAGCTGTGAATACTTGCTGAGTGAAACGTCTGCCAATCTCCGTGAACTGCAGGATACTTTGCAGGCCGCCGGTGACCAGCTTCAGACACAGCTTCTGCATATCCAGGAACTGACGTATGGCCGGGATGATCTCGACTTTGTCGACGGCATGATTTACAGCCTCCAGCACAAACTGGACCGCATTATCAGCTGGGGTCAGCAAGCGATTGACCTTTGGATCGGTTATGACCGCCACGTACATAAATTTATCCGTACCGCGATTGATATGGATAAAAACCGTGCGTTCAGCCAGCGTCTGCGCCAGTCCGTCACCGATTACTTCGATGCACCGTGGTTCCTGACGTTTGCCGATGCAGAACGTCTGCGCGACATGCGTGACGAAGAGCTGGTGCTGCGGGACGACGAAGTGACCGGACATGTGCCGGTTGAAACCGAATTCGAAGAGCTGACCGTGGTGTCAGACATGCTTTCCGAACAAATTGCGGAGATGCTCAAACATCATCGTCAAACCGGAGAGCCGATTGATCTGGGACGCGTGCTGAAAAACTACCTCGCACAATATCCACACGCCCGACACTTTGATCTTGCCCGCCTGGTAATCAACCAGGCTGTCCGCCTTGGATACTCCGAATCAGACTTCGGAGCAATTCAGCCGGATTGGCAGGAAATCAACGAATATGGGGCCAAGGTACAAGCAAATGTCATCAACAAATATTGAAGAATTTATGCCGGAAAAGCTGGCGCAGGCAATTGCCAACCCGCTGTTCCCGGTACTTGATAGTGCGCTGCGTGCTGGCCGCCATATTGCCAGCGAAGACATGGACAACCATGCATTCCTGCTTGATTTTGAAAACGAGCTGTCGCTGTTTTACCAGCGTTATAACTGTGAGCTGGTCCGGGCACCGGAGAACTTTTTCTACCTCCGTCCACGTTCAACCAGCCTGATTGGCCGGAGCGTCCTGTCTGAAATGGACATGCTGGTGGGCAAGGTGTTGTGTTTCCTATTCCTGAGCCCGGAGCGTCTGGCGCAGGAAGGTATCTTCACACCAAAAGAGCTGTTTGACGAACTGGTTTCCCTGGCGGATGAGAAAAAGCTGATGAAGCTGGTAACCAACCGCGCCACAGGCTCTGACCTCGACCGCGAGAAACTGTTCGACAAAGTGAAAACCTCACTTCGCCGATTGCGCCGTCTGGGTATGATTGTGCCTGTGGGTGATGCCGGTAAGTTCCGTGTCAGTGAGGCGACATTCCGCTTTGGTGCTGAAGTCCGCACTGACGAAGACATCCGTGAAGCGCAGCTTCGCCTGATCCGGGACGGTGAAGCCGTGATCCACAACCAGGAACACAATCAGACCAGCCTAGGTTTTGAAAGCGACGATGAACCTGATGCCACCCTTGGCGGGGAGGAAGAATAATGATCCAACGCGGTAAGTACCAGTCTCTCACCATGGTGAACTGGAACGGCTTTTTTGCCCGCACCTTTGATATTGATGCCTTGGTGACAACGCTTTCCGGCGGCAACGGTGCCGGTAAGTCCACCACCATGGCGGCATTTATCACCTCCCTGATACCGGACCAGACGCTGCTGCACTTCCGAAATACCACGGAAGCCGGCTCGTCAAATTCCTCCCGAGACAAAGGCTTGCACGGCAAGTTGCGCCCGGGTACCTGTTACGCCGTACTGGATGTCGTGAATTCCCGTAAGCAACGCGTCATGTTTGGCGTTAAGCTCCAACAAGTTGCCGGCCGTGACAAGAAAGTGGACATCAAGCCCTTCCTGATTCAGGGTCTTCCTGCGGCAGTCAAACCGACAGAAGTGCTGGTCGAAACCATTTCCGACAGCCAGGCTCGTGTCCGTCAGGTTACCGAGCTTAAAGAAGTAGTCAGCAAGTACGAAGGCGCGCATTTCAAAGCCTTCAACTCTGTGACTGACTACCATGCGCAGATGTTTGAATTTGGTGTCTTGCCGAAGAAACTGCGTACACCGGCCGATCGCGGCAAATTCTATCGCCTGATTGAAGCATCGCTTTACGGTGGTATTTCCAGTGCAATTACCAAATCACTGCGAGATTACCTGTTGCCGCAAAACGGCGGGGTAAAGAAAGCCTTCCAGGACATGGAATCAGCGCTGCGTGAAAACCGCGCAACTTTGGATGCCATCAAGGTAACCCAGCGTGACCGGGACCTGTTCAAGCACCTGATTACTGAAGCCACAAACTATGTAGCGTCGGATTACATGCGCCATGCCAATGACCGTCGCCAGAAGCTTGAGCAAACTCTCAAGCTGCGTGGCGAACTCATGGCGACCCGCACCCAGATTTCAACCTCCCAGGACACCATCCTTCGCCTGAGCGAAGAAAAAGAAGCGCTGGATGATCAGCATTCCATGCTGGAACAGGATACTCAGGCAGCATCCGACCACCTGCAACTGGTGCAGACTGCGCTGCGTCAGCAGGAAAAGATCACTCGCTATGAGGAAGATCTTGAAGAGCTGAATATCCGCCTTGAAGAACAAATCATGGTGGTGGAAGAGGCGGCTGAACAACTGGCGATGGCTGAGGAGCAGTCGCTGCTGAGCGAAGATGAAGTTGACAGCCTGAAAACCCAGTTGGCTGACTACCAGCAGGCACTGGATATCCAACAAACCCGAGCTCTCCAGTACCAGCAAGCGGTGACTGCACTGGAAAAAGCCCAGGAAGTGTCCGGTAATGAAGCGCTGTCTGCTGAAAATGCACACGACGCCCTGACCACGCTGAAAGCGGATGAAGAGACGCTGACCAACACCCTTCTTGCGCTTAAGCACAAGGTAGACATGGTGTCAGCGGCTGCCAAACAGTTTGACCGAGGCCTTGTCCTTGTAGAACAGATTGCCGGCACAGTGGCTCGTACGGACTTGGCCGCAAAAGCCCGTGAAATTCTGACTGAAGGCCGCAGCAAGGCACAACTTGTTGAGCGCGGTGAGCAAATGCGCGCCCAGTTCCGTGACCTTGAACGTGGTGTTCGCCAACTGCGTCAGGCCCGTGAGTTTTCTGAAAGTTACCTGAAGAAATTCAACGTGGCTGTTCGTGACGAAATGTCGCTGGAGCAGGAACAGGCCCGCCTTGAGGAAACCCTTGAACAAAGCCAGATGACGCTTGAACATCATCATGAAAATGGCCGCGACCTCAAACAGAAATCTTCTGTGGTAGAAGGCAAGATCCGCGAGCTTGAAGCCCGTGCCCCGGGATGGATTGCAGCTAACGATGCCCTTGAAAAGCTTGTGGAACAGAGCGGCCGGGCCATGGCTGACAGCCAGGCAGTGATGGAAGCGATGCAGGAAACGCTGGATAAAGAGCGTGAAGCATCCAACTCCCGCGACCAACTGGCAAGTCGTAAAGAAAAGCTGGAAAAAGAGATCGAACGTCTGGCACAGCCGGGCGGCAGCAATGATGCACGTCTCCAGTCACTGGCCGATACCCTTGGCGGTACACTGCTGTCAGAGATCTATGACGATATCACGCTCGATGATGCGCCTTATTTCAGTGCCCTTTACGGCCCGGCGCGTCACGCTATCGTGGTGCCTGACCTGCGTGGTGTAAAAGAAAAACTGGTTAACCTGGATGACTGTCCGGATGACCTTTATATCATCGAAGGTGAAGCTGACGGTTTCGATGACAGTGTGTTCGATGTGGAAGAGCTGGAAGGGGCGGTTTGTGTTCACCTGAATGACAGACAGCTTCGTTACTCCCGCTTCCCTAAAGTGCCGTTGTTTGGCCGTGCTGCCCGTGAACACCGATTGGAGTTGTTGCGTGATGAGCGTGAAGACGTGGTTGAAGGCCATGCCAAAGCGGCATTCGATTCACAAAAACTTCAGCGCCTCTATCACAGCTTTAACCACTTTGTGGCAAACCACCTGTCTG
The DNA here is from genome assembly GCA_001310455.1 of Photobacterium sp. JCM 19050. GTDB lineage: Bacteria > Pseudomonadota > Gammaproteobacteria > Enterobacterales > Vibrionaceae > Parasalinivibrio. The sequence goes on along the minus strand of BAXG01000039.1, from coordinate 15,222 downwards.
TGGCGTTTGATGCAGATCCGGAGCAGGCGCTGAAAGTAGCCCGTGAAGAGCGTAACCAGATTAATCGCGCTCTCACCGACAGCCAGGATCAGGAAAACCAGATCCGAAGCCGTTTCACTGCCGCGAAAGAAGCCATTGCCCTGCTGGGTAAACTGTCTCCGGTGGTGGGTACGCTGGAAGATGAAACGCTGGAAGCCCGCTTTGAAGAAGTGGAAGCACAGCTCAATGTACTGGATGAAGCTCGTTTCTTCATGAACCAGCACGGCAAAGCGCTGGCTGAACTGGAGACACTGGTTTCTCACCTTGATGCTGACCCGGAACAGTTTGAAGTAATGCAAGCGGCTTATCAGGAAGCGGATGAAGCCCTGCAAGCACACAAGCGTGTATTGTTTGCCGTTGCCGATCTGGCTGAGCGTCGTCACCACTTTGGTTACGCTGATGCGGTTGCCTTGCTGAGCAAGAGCTCGGAACTGAATGAGCAACTGAAAACCAAACTGGCAGAAGCAGAACGCAACCGTGCTCGAAGCGTGATTCGCTGAAGCAATTGCAAGGTCAGGTTAACCAATACAACCAGGTTCTTGCCTCCCTGAGGAGTTCACATCAGGCGAAACAGGAAACTCTGGCTGAATTCCGCCGTGAGTTGGCCGACTTCGGTGTCCGGGCGGATGCTGATGCGGAAGAACGTGCCCGCCAGCGCCGTGAAGACCTTCACAACCAACTGATGCAGGTTCGTGCCCGAATCAGCGAACTGGCCAAGTCGCTGACGTCTCTTGAGCTGGAGCTGAAAGGTGCTCTCAAGCAGGTCAGGAAAGTCGGCAAAGACTATGTGGAACTGCGTAAGTTCGTAGTCAATGCCAAAGCCGGTTGGTGTCAGGTGCTTAAACTTGCTCGTGATGCCGGAGTTGAGAAGCAGCTGAACCGCCGCGAAATGGCCTATATGTCGGCTCAGGAATTGCGTTCGCTGTCGGACAAATCTCTGGGTGCGTTGCGTCTTGCGGTTGCCGATAATGAAGACCTGCGTGATGCGCTCCGCCAGTCAGAAGACAATGCACACCCTGAACGCAAGGTACTGTTCTACATCGCTGTTTACCAGCACCTTCGCCAGCGTATCCGCCAGGACATTATCCGTACTGACGATCCAATCGAAGCCATCGAAGAGATGGAAGTCGAACTGGCCCGTCTGACCGAAGAGCTGACAGCTCGTGAGAAACAACTGGCAATCAGTTCGGAGTCAGTGGCGAACATTATCCGCAAGACCATCCAGCGTGAGCAGAACCGTATTCGACTGCTCAACCAGGGTCTGCAGAACATCAACTTTGGTCAGGTTGCCGGTGTACGCCTGCGTGTTAACGTTCGTGAAAGCCACGCCCAGTTACTTGCTGGTCTGGCTGAAAATGCACACATGCACCAGGATTTGTTCGGTAACAACCGCCTGTCGTTCTCAGAAGCGATGGCCAAGCTGTTCCAACGCCTTAACCCGCATATTGATATCGGCCAGCGCACGCCTCAAGTGTTTGGTGAAGAGCTGCTCGACTACCGCAACTATCTGGAGCTGGGTATCGAAGTTAACCGTGGTACAGATGGTTGGCTCCAGGCGGAGTCCGGTGCGCTGTCAACCGGTGAGGCCATCGGTACCGGTCAGGCTATCCTGCTGATGGTGGTGCAGAGCTGGGAAGAAGAATCCCGCCGGCTGCGCGGTAAGGATGTGGTGCCATGTCGACTGCTGTTCCTCGATGAGGCAGCGCGTCTGGATGCCAAGTCCATTGCGACGCTGTTTGAACTCTGTGACCGACTGGATATGCAGCTTCTTATCGCTGCGCCAGAAAATATCAGCCTGAGCAGGGCACAACCTATAAGCTGGTGCGTAAGATCTTCAATGACCGTGAACATGTACATGTGGTCGGTCTGCGTGGGTTTGCCAACCAGCCTAAAGTGGCAACACTGACAGAAGAACCTGTTCAGGAAGCCAGTTAAGCAGTAAATTCAAAGCCCCGTGTTTTCGGGGCTTTTTGGCATTTGAGGGAAGCACTATGCCCGTTTTTCATTATAAAAACCGACAAATGGCTTATCTGGATGTGGGCAGCGGCCCGGTCCTCCTTTTCGGCCACAGTTATTTATGGGATGCCCAGATGTGGGCACCGCAAGTTGAGGCGTTAAGCGTCACTATCGCTGTATCGTGCCGGACTTGTGGGCGCACGGCCAATCAGATGCGCTGCCGGAAGACACGCAGTCACTGGTGGATTATGCCGGCGATATTCTGGCCTTGATGGACCACTTGGACGTGGAGACGTTTTCTGTCGTCGGGCTTTCCGTCGGGGGAATGTGGGGTACAGAAGTCGCGCTCAAAGCGCTGCAGCGTGTGACATCTCTTGTGCTGATGGATACGTTTATCGGACTTGAACCGGAAGTCTTGCACAAGAAATACTTTGGTATGTTTGATGCGATTTCCAAGGCTGAATGTTTGCCAGAGCCAGTTTTGGAGGCCGTTGTTCCGCTTTTCTTCAGTTCCGACGCCCAAGAAACCGCGCCGGCATTAGTTGCTGTATTCCGCGAAAAATTGGCCAGGTTGAGTGGTCAGAACGCGCTGGATGTCGTGGAAATGGGTAAGCTGGTTTTTAACCGCCGTGATGCATTTGATGATGTAGAAAAACTGGCGCTGCCAACCTTGATATTGGTGGGCGCGGAAGACAAACCCCGGCCGGTCTTTGAATCGTACCTGATGAATGATGCAATTACCGGAAGCGAACTCCAGGTTGTGCCCGGAGCCGGACATATCAGCAACCTCGAAAATTCGGAATTTGTAATTCAAGCCCTGACAACTTTCTTTGCCCGGGTGTATGCGTGATGAGTGCCATCCTTCGAGGATGGCTGATAGTCAAAGGATGTTAAATATGTCTTCAATTGAACGTGTAACACTCTCTCCCGGCGGACCGGATTTTTCCCGTCTGGTCCAGGGTTACTGGCGTATGGCGGAGTGGGGGATGAATCCTTCACAACGCTTGATTTCCTCAAGCAGCATATCGAACTGGGTATCACGACCGTCGATCATGCCGATATCTATGGCGGTTACAGTTGCGAAACCTTGTTTGGTGAAGGGTTGAAACTCGAGCCATCACTTCGGGATAAAATTGAGATTGTCACCAAGTGCGATATCAAGCTGACCTGTGGCGATCCGGACAGGAAGATTAACCACTATGACACCAGCAAGGCTCATATCCTGGCATCCGTTGATAATTCCCTGAGCCGCCTGGGTGTTGAAAATATCGACGTGCTGCTGATTCACCGTCCGGACTTTCTGATGGATGCGGATGAGGTGGCAGAAGCGTTCGCGACGCTTAAGCAAGCCGGTAAAGTCACGCATTTCGGTGTGTCGAACTTTACGCCTTCACAGTTTGCTCTGCTTGAATCCCGTGTCGCTGACGGACTGGTAACCAACCAAGTGGAAATTAACCCTCTGAATTTCTCAGTGACAGAAGACGGCTCGCTGGATCAATTGCAGATGAAGCGAATCCGCCCAATGGCTTGGTCATGCCTTGCCGGCGGGCGCCTGTTTACTGAAGAGTCAGAGCAGGTGCAGCGGGTGAAAGCAGTGCTAGAGGAGTTGGCCGAAGAGCTTGGCGGGGTTTCTATCGATCAGGTTGTGTATGCCTGGGTGAACATGCTGCCGTGCGGTGCACTGCCGATTGTGGGCTCTGGTAAAATTGAACGCGTGAAATCTGTGGTGGAAGCGATGTCGCTGGCACTGACCCGCGAGCAATGGTATCGCGTTTGGGTCGCTTCTAAAGGACATGGTGTGCCTTAAGTCTCATCGGCTGAAGTGACATGAAAAAACCGGCTTTTATGCCGGTTTTTTAATAGGGTGAATTCAAAGGCTTACGCCTTTTCTTCCGGATGGTGTGTAAGGCTCTGCATTTCCAGCAGTGGAGCTACATCCAGATTATCTGCATTCATCATCGAAGAGATACGCTGTACGGAAGACAACAACAGCGACTGCTCCCACTCTTCCAATTCCTGAAAGCGGTTTATAAAGCTGTCCTGAAGCGGACGGGGAGCGTTGGCAAGCAGCGCTTCGCCTTCTTCGGTCAGGTGCGGGTGAACTTTCCGCTTATCCACATTGCTTCTTTGGCGAACGATCAATCCGCGCTTTTCAAGGCGATCAAGAATGGTGGTGGCTGTGGCCTGACTCATGTTGGTTTCAGCGGCAAGATGCCGGATGGTGACCTGGCCGAGTTCGCGCATGGCCCGCATGATAACAAGCTGAGGGCCGGTCAATCCGGACGTTTTGTTGAGTTTGCGAGAATGAAGGTCGATGGCGCGCATAATTTGCCGGAGTGCGACCAGCACTTCTTCATGTTTTTCCATTGCCTGCCTTGGTTTATGCATTATTGCGGCAAGGTACACCAGAGCAGGCCCCTGTGCAAAGGGCTTGTTGCAAAATTGTGCCGCTTATGCAGGTTCGAAAACGCTCAGGTGTTTCAAATTGATTCAGGGTATGTCTTGAACATAAACAGTAAATCTATATAGTAGTGATAATAACAACGATTATCGTTTGAGTTAACAATAGTCACTATCAAGGAAGTTACCATGTTCAACCATCCCGTAAAACGCAACCTCGTTGCGCTTGCGCTCACCACTTTGCCTGTTTCAGCTTTTGCTGCTAATCCGGAAGACGTCGTAAGCAATTATGCCGATCTTGCATACAACGTATACAGCGATGCCTACACGACAGCCGTCAGTCTTGAAAAGGCGCTGGATGCATTTCTCGCCAACCCTTCATCACAGTCTCTTGAGAATGCAAAACAAGCCTGGCTGGCTTCACGAGTCCCTTATCAACAGTCAGAGGTTTTCCGTTTTGGTAACGGCATTGTGGATGACTGGGAAGGACAGTTGAATGCCTGGCCCCTGGACGAAGGCATGATCGATTACGTTGCCAGCGATTACCAATATGAGCTGGGGAATGAAGGCGCTAATGCCAATATTGTCGCCAATAAATCCATTCAAATTGGCGCTGAAAGTATTGATGTGTCAACGTTGACTGCTGATTTGCTGGCTGATCTGAATGAGCTTGGTGGCTCTGAAGCCAATGTTGCAACCGGCTACCATGCGATTGAGTTTTTGCTTTGGGGGCAGGATCTGAACGGTACCAATGCCGGTGCCGGTGAACGTCCTTATACCGATTTTGTTGTTGGAGACGGCTGTACCAATGGTAACTGCGAGCGCCGTGGCGAATACCTGAAAGCCGCAGCAGACCTTTTGGTGGCTGATCTCGCTTGGATGAAAGGGCAGTGGGCTGCCGGCAACAAAGACAATTATCGTGCTGAATTGACTGGTGAATCAGCAGAGCAGGGCCTGCGTAAAATCCTGTTTGGCATGGGGTCACTGTCGCTGGGTGAACTGGCTGGTGAGCGCATGAAAGTCGCGTTGGAAGCCAACTCAACCGAAGATGAGCATGACTGTTTCTCAGACAATACTCACAACTCCCATTTCTACAATGAACAGGGAATCTACAACGTCTTTACCGGCACATACACACGCACAGACGGCAGCAAGTTCAAGGGTGCATCGGTCTATGATCTGGTGAAAAGCAAAGATGCCAAAGCGGCGGATTCGATCATGAAACAGTTCGATCAGACCCGTGCTCAGGTTTACAAATTGGTTGAGTCCGCAGAGAAGAAAAACGCGCATTTTGACCAGTTGATTGCGTCTGACAATGCCGCTGGTAACGCGCTGGTGAATGACACCATCTTCTCGCTGGTTGCCCAGACAAAAGGCATTGAAGAAGCGGCAAAAATCATTGGGGTAAGCAACCTTAACCCGGATACCGCTGACCACCAGTTCTGATCAAAGACTATAAAAATACAAGGCAGCGGGCCGGGCAACGGTTGCGCTGCTTTATGCTTTCTTACACCGGATGTATCGAGCCATGAAAAATCTATTTACGATGGCGTTGGCCGCGACGTTATTTTCACCCTCCCCTTTAGCCGCTGAACATCTGTCTGGTGGTCAAACAACCGTTTCTAAAACCGGACCCAACGCATTTTCCCTTCCTGCTGCTAACCTGCCGCTCAGCAGCAAAATTGATTTCAGTGTCGGTAACAGTTTCTTCCGCAATCCCTGGGTTCAGGCTCCGGCGTCAACCGATGCCCGGGATGGGCTCGGCCCGCTTTTTAACACTAACGGTTGCCAAAACTGCCATGTGAAGGACGGGCGGGGACATCCGCCAGAGCCCGGGGATACTAATGCCGTTTCCATGCTGGTGAGGCTCAGCATTCCAGCTTTGACGGCCGAGCAGAAAAAAGCGCTGATTAAATCCGGCAATATTCCGGATCCGGTTTATGGTGGCCAGTTGCAGGACTTTGCCATTCCCGGTGCCAAGCCGGAAGCAGATAGCACTGAGCTATGAACCCGTTATCGTTACCTTTGCTGATGGCGAGAAAGCAGAGCTTAGGAAACCGGTACTTTCCATTTCTGAACTGAATTACGGTGAGCTGGATGCAAATATCCAGATGTCAGCCAGGGTGGCCCCTCCAATGATTGGGCTTGGGCTACTGGAGTCTGTGCCAGATGAAACCCTCATTGCGTTGGAAGACCCGGATGATGCGAACGGTGACGGCATTTCCGGACGGGCAAACCGGGTTTGGGACGTCCGGAAGAAAGAGACCGTCATCGGCCGTTTTGGCTGGAAAGCCGGTCAGCCGAATCTGATGCAGCAAAACGCCGGGGCGTTCAATGGCGATCTCGGCCTGACTTCATCGTTGTTTCCTGTTGAAAATTACACAAGCGCCCAGGAGGTATGTAAAACCATGCCAAACGGCGGCTCACCGGAGGTCAGTGACAATATTCTTGGTTTTGTTGAATTTTATACCCAGCACCTTGCTGTTCCGATGAGAAGGGATATCAAACGCCCTCAGGTCGTGAAAGGGAAATCGCTGTTTGCTGAAGCCGGTTGTGAAAGTTGCCACAAGGCAGAATTACGTACAGGAGACATCAAAGGCAGGCCGGCATTGAGTAATCAGGTTATTCGGCCATACACCGATATGCTTTTGCACGATATGGGGCCGGGGCTTGCGGACAACAGGCCGGAATTTATCGCCAATGGGCAGGAGTGGCGTACGGCTCCGCTTTGGGGGCTGGGATATACCGAGGAAGTAAACGGACATACCTTCTTCCTGCACGACGGCAGGGCACGTAATGTTATGGAGGCCGTTCTTTGGCACGGCGGCGAGGCACAAGCTGCGCGTGACCGAGTGCTTGAGATGTCCCGGGATGAGCGGTCTGCACTGGTCGCATTTTTAAACTCCCTGTGAATCGGATTCCTGAGGACAGACCATGAGCCAAATACTCTCAATGAGGCTTCTTGCCGTGTTAAGCGCAGCGTTACTGACCGGATGCCTGACAAATGCGGCGGCGAAACAACCCGGCTATTTGCTCCTTCAGCAGGAGCGTGTGGCGAATTTCAGGCATGCACCGTTGGCCTGAAAGATAAATTTACGTCGTACTGCCGCGCCAAATCACCTGAAAAACTGGCTGAGGTGAAATCACAATGGCAAACAACCTTTGCGTCCTGGATGCCGCTGCAGGGGCAGGAACAGGGGCCAGAACAGGCGATGACGCTTGCCTGGCAAATCCAGTTCTATCCGGACAAGAAAAACACCACCGGGCGGAAGCTTTCTCAACTGATGAAGGGCGAGCAGATACTCAGCCGGAATTTATGGCGACACAAAGCGTTGCAGCGCAGGGGCTCGGTGCGATGGAATGGCTTCTTTATGATAAGAGTGCTGACCATCGCGAAGAGCGTTTCTGCCAACTCGGGGAAGCGGTCAGCGGACACTTGGTTGCCACCTCCGGGCTGCTGGTAGATGCGTGGAGCCAGGATCCTTGGGGTGGGGCGCCGGAAAAGGTTCGAAAAGATGCGTATTTTCGGGTGTTGACCAACCAGTTTGATTTCGTCATGAAAAAGCTGGCGCGCCCTTTGGGTAAACCCGGTTCACCCAAGCCTACCAATTGGAGGCGTGGCGATCACAATCCTCCCTCCAAAGCCTTAATGCCAGTGCTAAAGCACTGCAAAGTCTCTACTTCGCCAGTGGGGCTGGTTTGGATACCGAACTTCGGGATAAAGGGAAGTCAGAATTGGCTGACCGCATCAGCAAGCACTTTGAGTTGTTGCTGGCAGATTTCCCTCAATCCGGATCCGCCTGGGGAATGCTCAGTACGACTGACGGATACCGGGAGCTTCTTGGGATTTATAACGAACTGGAATACATCCATATCGCGCTTTCTGATGAAGTCGCCCCGGTGTTAGGTATTGTTGTGGGGTTTAATGCAACAGATGGCGACTGATATCTCAAGGCGCGATGCTTTGCGCAGGTTTGCAGGGTTGGCTGTGACAGGCACCATGGGGTCTCTCTGGAGTCCTGCGGGTCTATTTGCCAAAGATGCGGACGACAGCGGGTGGATCCTCCTTTTGGGATGCGCTAAAGATGCTGACGGCAGTTTCTATGCTGCGGTGGCGGACGCTGCCGGTCAGCTTTGCGTGAAACATCCGTTACCCGACCGGGGGCATGGGGTGGCCGCTCAGCGCAATGGTGATCTGGCATTTGCAGTAGCAAGGCGTCCTGGCCGCTTTATCGAAGCATTTAACTATAAAAATGGTGAACACGTTGCAACAGCAACTCCGGGAAAGGGCAATTACTTCTACGGTCATGCCGTGTTGTCTGCGGATGAAAAGACACTGTATGCCACTGAGGGAAATGAAACGTCCAGCACCGGGTTAATTGGTATTTTTGATGTTGAAAATGGCTTGGTTCGAACTGATGAAATTCTCGGCATCGGGATTGGTCCTCATGAGCTTGCCATTTTTGATAGCAACACTCTCGTTGTTGCAGTTGGCGGTATACATACCCGGCAGCGAAGAAAAATGAATCTGGATACGATGTCGCCATCGCTGATGTATGTTTCGCTGCGTGAAAAGAGAGTGACGGAACAGGTCAGTTTGCCGGATCACAGGCTCAGTATCCGCCACCTTGCCGTGGCTAATGGTCTTGTCATTACCGGCCAGCAATATCAGGGTGACAGCAGTGACAATGTCCTCCCGCTGGTGGCAACGCACAGCCCGGGAGGAGATTACCGCTTGCTGGAGGCATCCTGGAGTGAATGGCGGCGGTTCAACGGGTATATAGCCAGTGTTACCGGTACGGATAAACTGATTGTCGCCACATCCCCAAGAGGAGGGTGCTATGGCTGCTGGGACAGGGAGTCCGGAAAACTGCTTTCGCTGTCCTCACTCAGTGATGTAGCCGGCGCATCTGCGACTGACGTCGTCTGGCTCAGTTCAGGTGTCGGTAGTGTCGTTAACCTCAAAATGGATACGTCTGTCGGCTCAGCTTCTAAAGAACAGTTTTATAGCGAGGTGCTGTGGGATAACCATTTAACGCTGTTCTCAGCTGTTAAAACTGAAATGCGCCAACCAATACCCGCTCATTTATCGGCGGGTATTTTTCTTTGTTCATCAAGAAGAAAGAATTACCTGCTAGCCTGATACTGTTGCATTTCTCAGGTAATTCAATGAAATGCATATATCGACATATTTATCAAAATCTGCACTTTCACAATCAGCGGGCTTTGCCATACTTAACTTACTAAAGGCAAGGAAAAATCACTGTGAAATACGTCTTTTTAGGCACTGTGGCACTTTGCGTTTGTCTGGCATCCGGGACAGCTTCATCTATGCCTCCTCATGGCAAGGCAGATACCAGTGTTTCCCCCGATAAAAATGTACAAGTCGCCTGGCCAAAAAACAGTGCAGAATCATGGGTTCAGCAAGCCCAGCCACAGCATGTTTCCTTTGCATTTCCTGACACACTTGCCCGGCTTTACTATGCCAATGGGTACGCCCACATATGGCGCGACCCCGATGCCTACAGTGCGTTAGTCACCCAGCTTTCAATGATCTCCCTTGCCGGTCTGGGAGATGAGTTTGAATGGCGTGTCACGGAGCTGGATAACTTCTATGAGTCGAAGCGCTACCTGAGCTATGACCTCCTGGCAACGGACAGCCTGTTATTGCTCGCGAGTTATTCAGAGCAGCTTAGCGACCAGGGTTACAACTGGCTGCTCGGTAAATCCACAATCGGCGACTTGCCTGAACCTCTGAAACTTGGCTTGGGCAGTTTGTCGGGGCACTTGAATCCCGGACACTCGCGCTGTTAGTTCGTTCCCTGGTGCCTGACTATTTCCCCTACGCTGATATTGCCATGGCTATCCGGCAGCTCCAGTACCTGCGGGATATACGCGTCCCGTATTACTACTCAAAAGGCTTGGTTCGGCCCGGAGATGAGCTCAAAAACCCGTTGCCGCTAATTGAACGACTGGAAGCATTCGGGGATCTTGAACCGGAAGATGCTGCAGAGCTTAAAATGCAGATGACCCGGAACTATGAGATTGAGGAAAACGGCAAAACCAAGGTTGTACAGGAAAGTGCATCTATGGCTGCGCTTGGCGGTGACGGAACGCTTCAGGGCGGGAATGTAGATGATAATTCCCTGTACGGTTCCACGTTGTTTTCCGGTTGGTACAACGACAGTGTGTTTTTACCGTATTCAGAGCTGCTGGTTGAAGCGGTGATGCAGTTCCAGTCCCGGCATGGCCTGAAACGGGATGGTGTGATCGGGCCAAATACGCGGTATTGGGTGAACAGATCGGTCAATGACCGGATACGGCTGCTGGCGCTAAATGCGGAGAGGCAAAGACTTTGGCCCACAGAGCGTGACAGAATTGTTCTGGTGAACATTCCTAATTATGAAATGCAGTTCTGGATGGAGCGTGAACTGGTACTGGGAAGCCGGGTAATTGTCGGTCGCCCAAGCCGTAAGACCCCTCTTTTTAATTCCCGGGTAGACTCTGTGATTTTCAACCCGCATTGGAATGTCCCTGCAAAAATCATGTACCGGGATATCCTTCCAAAAGTGAAAAAAGACCAGACTTTCCTTGAAGAGAATAACTTTACGGTGCTGGACAGCTGGATAAGCGGTGAGGTTATTCCCACAGAGAACATCGACTGGAATGCGTTGGATATCCGACGATTCCCTTACCGGTTGCAACAGGCTCCGGGTGACCTGAATGCATTGGGGCGCTATAAGTTCAATACACCAAACAAAATGGCGATTTACCTGCATGATACGCCGAGTAAAGGGCTGTTTAACCGCTATACCCGGGCGTTCAGTTCCGGTTGCATTCGTGTGGAATATGCCGCGGAGTTTGCCGATATGTTGTTGCAATATTCCGGCATGAGTGCGTCAGATTACAACTACTACCGGGAAGTACCGGAGACTAAAGCGGTTGCTCTGAGTAAGCGCATAAACGTTTACACCATCTACCAGACAGCCTGGGTGGACAATCAGGGACGACGCCAGTTTCGGCGGGACATTTACCAGTATGACCGGCCGAAACCCGGCGTAACCCCGGTGACTACCCGGGAGTTGCTCTCAGCCCGGGTTCAGCACGAAGCCCCGCCTGAAGAGCAATAGCAATCTTCCTCAGGCTTATCTATTAAGCTGACTGTCCGGCGTCTTCATGGACCCGGATATAGCGGTCTCGCTTTTGAGGTTTGAGGGTGTGAATATCCACCAATACCAGGCCATCAATACAGTCCGCAAAATCCGGGTCGACATTAAAATCGATAAACTGCACGCCACTTGGATCGCAAAGCTCCGCGTACTGTTTGTAGAGTGTCGGAATGGCGCAGCCGAGGTTATCCAGCAGGTGCTTGAGTTTCTTGAAATCCCGGCTGTAGTCATTTCCGGTGAAATGCGAAGTCAGCTCGTAAACCTGATCCTCACTCAACCGGAAAGGACGTTTTGAAGCGGCCAGAGGCTTTTGACTCGGGAAGTAGAGGTTGTAGAAGTAAATCAGCAGCGCTTTTGCTGTGTCCGGCAGGGCATTGCTGATGGTAACCGGGCCAAACAGGTAGCGGTACTGTGGATTCTTTGCCAGAAACGCTCCAATGCCAAACCAGAGGTAATCCAGGCTGCGGCGGCCCCAGTAACGTGGTTGCACAAAGCTGCGGCCAAGTTCGAGCCCTTTCTCAAGGTAAGGTTCCATTTCCCGGTCAAAATAGAACAGGCTGCAGGTATAAATGGCGTCTTCACCGAATTCTTTCATCAGCTTGGCTGTATCGGCAAACCGGTAAGCGCCGACAATTTCCTGCTCGTCCGGATCCCAGAGAATCAGGTGCCAGTAGTGTTGGTCAAATTTATCCAGATCGCGTCGCCGGCCAGTACCTTCACCGACAGCGCGGAAAGCAACTTCCCTGAGTCGGCCTATTTCGCGCAATACTGGTGAATCTTCTGACGAGCTATAGAGCCAGATTGTTTTCCCATCAGGGGTTTCCCCCAGTTTTTCGCTCTCTTCCAATGCTTTTCGCAAAACCGTGCGGGATTCCGGATGGGCAATGGAGGCTTCTGTCTGAAAAAGACTGGATTTGCCTTTACCTACCCGATAAAGGTGTTTGTAGAGCAACTTGACCCGCATTTTAAGCGGCAAGTGCTGGGTAGCTTGGTAGGAGTCAAAAGGGATTTGCTCGCCAATGGTGAGCTTAATTTTCCCGTCTTCCAGGTTGAACATTTCCTGCACCAGCAGCAGGGTAGAGAGCGGCTTATAGAGCATACTGGTGCCGTAAAACATAGCTGAATTACGGGCTTTGACATGTATCGGCAGCAACGGAGCCCGGTTGCGGGCGGCGAATTGCAGGAAACCTTTATGCCATGCGCCGTCTTTTATGCCCGACGGTTTGAGCCGGGAAACCTCTCCGGCCGGAAAGAAAATTACCACGCCTTCCTGATTCAACCAACTGTCGATTTCCCTCAGGTTTTCTTTGACAGTTTTACCACCGAAGTTGTCGACCGGCAGCAGCAGTTTATGCATGGGTTCGAGTTGCATCAGGATGTCATTGGCAACGATGCGGACGTCAGGCCGTATATCATGTACCAGTTTCAGCAACGCCAGGCCATCAAGAGAGCCAATGGGATGATTGGCAAAAATAACCACTCGCCCATGTGCCAGGATGCGCTCACACTCACGCTGGTTGACTTCAATCTTGAGGTTGAAATATTCAAGAACCTGCTCAACAAACTCGATACCTTTGAGGTGCGGAAAACGCTCTTCAAAGGCTTTGAATTCATCTTCATGGAGTAGATGACGCAATGTTGACTGAAGCGGCTTGCGAAGCCAGGGTTTGTTTTGGATCTTCGGAAAACGCTCGTGCAATACGTTATCTACATCAAACATCGCAGTCTCTTTTGTTTTAGGTAAGTTCGGTTTACCGATGCGAGTTTGATTGGCTCTCATCCTGCGTTACTGTTTCTTGATTTAGAGCCACTAGATCGTCAAAACAACGCCGTGACAGACAGCCAATCAACTCTCGCTGAAACCTGCACCTTGGGGTGGTTTGGGTATATTTGACTATTGTGATAAGGAAAGATGAATGAAATGTGGCTGCAAGATGACTTTCTTTTTACAGTGCGTCAGGCCGCGAGGTAAGGACGTGTTGAACTTTCAACTTCCCGGCAGGATGAAATTCGAGAGATTAAGAGACACCAGAAACGCCGTAAAAAAAATGAGACTCGGGTAAGAAAAATAACGCATAATCATTGAGTGATGCGATTCAGTAAAAATCAGGAAATATCCGGCTATGAGTTTGAAGTACGAAATTATCCCCGTTACTGCCTTCCAGCAAAATTGTTCAGTCATTTGGTGTGATGAGACCAAAGAAGCCATCGCTGTTGACCCGGGTGGCGATGTAGACCAAATCACAGCACGTATTCGTGACCTTGGCTTGAAATTGGTGAAAATCGTACTGACTCACGGTCACCTGGATCATGTCGGCGGTACCGAAGCTCTGGCCGGTATGTTCTCTGTTCCTGTTTTAGGGCCTCAGGAGGCCGATGCATTCTGGCTTCAGGCGCTGCCAGCACAGAGCGAGATGTTCGGGTTTACCCATACCGAGGCATTTACCCCGGATCGCTGGCTTAATGAAGGTGAAACTGTCACCTTTGGTAACCAAACGCTGGAGATTTATCACACGCCAGGCCATACCCCTGGGCATATTGTCCTGTTCTCTGATTCAGCGCGTCGTGCCTGGGTGGGGGATGTGTTGTTTAACGGTGCGATTGGCCGTACTGACTTCCCCAAGGGTGACTTCAATACGCTGATTACGTCTATCAAAACCAAGCTCTGGCCGATGGGTAACGATGTCACCTTTATCCCGGGTCACGGGCCGGAGTCGACATTTGGCCATGAACGCATCGCTAACCCATTTGTTGCGGATGAAATGCCTATCCACTAATCCACTAGGGTTAAAGACAAATTCAGAACGTCCAATAAGAACACGCACAAGCCGGGCATTATTGCCCGGCTTCGCTTTCTGCCAGTTCTTCATCCGACGGGGCAGCGGCGAGGTATCGCCGTGACAGCCCGATAAATTCATTCAGCGGCCGGTCCACCAACTCCTCCTGAGTGAAAAGATCATATCCCAACACTTCGCGCATCGCTTTCATATGATTGGCAAGCATGGCAACCAGCCCCCGGTGTACCTGACCGTCTTCTGCGATATATGGCGTGTCATCGAATAACATGTCTTCAATCTCCCTGTCTGTCAGTTTTTCGCCTTTTCGAATGGCAGTGATGAGCAGGGGACGTTGGCGGGTAATGATGTCACTGGCAAGGCGAAGCTGATGGTATTCAATAAGGCGCGTAAGACTTGAGCCTGAACCCGGCCCAGGGAACCGGGTGATTCCAGCCTTCGATAGAAATCGACGGAACGCCAATGTGGGAAATGTTCCGCCATTTCAACGTCCAGCCCCCTTTAGTGCTGTGATGTTGCAGGTGCATGTAGCTGAGCGAAAATGAAATGCCGGACTGTTCAGAAGGTGGACAATGTAGAACGCGAGCGCACCTACCAGAACCAGTAATAAAGCGGCAGAAGAAAACGACACCTGTTTGTATGAGAGTACAGATGCAAGCGCGACGAGCGCGGTAACGGTGAGGGACATTGATACCCATCGGCTGTACCGTGCCTTTTAGGGACAATGTGCAATGTTTCCAACATACCGTGGTTACCTCCTATACCCAAGCCACCTCAAGATGCAGTTTTCAGCGAGAGTTGATTGGCTGTCAGTCAAGGCGCTGTTTTGAAGATCTAGTGGCTCTAAATCAAGAAACAGCAAT
>BAXG01000038.1 GCA_001310455.1 Photobacterium sp. JCM 19050 | reverse complement strand
TCGGTTCGCTATCTTCCTGATAACTTGGAGGTCGTCCGTGAAGAGAATATGGCGCATCCGGGAGGATTCGAACCTCCGACCGCCTGGTTCGTAGCCAGGTACTCTATCCAGCTGAGCTACGGATGCGTTATAGAAGAATGGCGGTGAAGGAGGGATTCGAACCCTCGATACGGCTACAAACCGTATACTCCCTTAGCAGGGGAGCGCCTTCAGCCTCTCGGCCACCTCACCACACTTGAAAATGGCGCGCTCGGGAGGATTCGAACCTCCGACCGCCTGGTTCGTAGCCAGGTACTCTATCCAGCTGAGCTACGAGCGCACAATTCTTTAAAATTCGTATCTTCCTACGGGGAAGATGGCGCGTCCGGGAGGATTCGAACCTCCGACCGCCTGGTTCGTAGCCAGGTACTCTATCCAGCTGAGCTACGGACGCGTAATGCACTTGCCAATGCCTTAAAAGGAAATGGCGGTGAAGGAGGGATTCGAACCCTCGATACGGCTACAAACCGTATACTCCCTTAGCAGGGGAGCGCCTTCAGCCTCTCGGCCACCTCACCGTGGTGCGGGGGCAAATATTACTTTTGCACGAAAATATGTCAAACACTTTCTTAAGAAAAGTGGCTTCCCGCAGTGCGTTTGCGTAATTATCGCCCAACCACGTACGATTATTAGCCTTTTCTTAAAATATTCCACATTTTTCGTGTCATTCTGTGCGCTTTCTGCAACAACCCTATTGGCTTCGCAAAAGTGGTGACTGTTTCCTATTCACTAGAAATATTCAACACGCACAGTGGCAACATCTACGTCAATTTTGTGTTTGTTCCACCGGAAATTTCCCGGTCTTAAAAACCAAAAAGACCGATATCAATATCGGTCTTTTCAGCGCCTGGCAACAGAAAGAAATCAGTAGTTGCCGGTAGACTGCGCTGGGTTACCTTTTTCTGCCTGGATACGCAGGTAGATTTCTTCACGGTGCACAGACACCTCTTTCGGTGCGTTTACACCGATGCGAACCTGGTTACCTTTAACGCCCAGTACAGTAACGGTGACTTCATCACCAATCATCAGCGTTTCACCAACGCGACGAGTCAAAATCAGCATTCTTCCACTCCTTGAGTCATCTCAACTTACGTCGTTTCTAGGAACAGTTCCGAATGTGCTGCCAACATCAATAAAGCACATTCCGGCAATTTAGGTGCTGTCAACGTTGAATATTCGGGTCAACGGACAAGATAGTAGGCTGTAATCTACAACTCAGACAGTATGTTATGCCACCAAATTACGCTACTGCAAGGAATTCCAAGTAAAGACAGAAACCTATCCCTTTGCCACTCAACACTATGAAGCATTTGTCGCAACAAAGCCATAAAGCCGGCGAGAAAAGCTACCAGTCAAAACGGTAATTCTCACCAAATTCCTATTGGAATTCCAAAATGTTCCCGAACATTTGACACTAGACAACTTTCAGTGACCCAACCGGGATTGCTCGAGGTTTAATCAACTGTTGTCGTTTAGGCGCTGAACTATACACATAAAGTGTGATCCTGCCAACAAAATTGATGAAAAAATATGACAAAAAAGGCTCCCATACAGGAAGCCTTTCTCATTTTCATTTGTAAGCAATATGTAACCGATTACAGGCGTTCAGTCAGCCACGGCTTGACAGAGTCCAGTGCTGCGGGCAGCGCAGATGCATCTGTACCACCGGCCTGGGCCATGTCAGGACGACCACCGCCCTTTCCACCGACTTGCTGGGCAACCAGGTTAACGAGCTCTCCAGCTTTCACTTTGCCGGTCAGGTCTTTGGTTACACCGGCAATCAGGCCAACTTTGTCATCAGCCACGTTGCCAAGCAGTACCACACCGCTGCCCATCTGGTTTTTCAGATCGTCAACCATAGTGCGCAGTGCCTTGTTGTCAGCACCGTTCAACTGGCATACCAGAACCTTAACACCGTTGATCTCTTCAACCTTGTTGATAAGACCTGCGCTTTCCTGTGCCGCCAGCTTGTCTTTAAGCTGCTGGATTTCTTTTTCCAGATGCTTGGCGCGGCTTTGGGCATCAGTCAGTTTTTGCTGGTACTGGCTCTGCTGGTCATAGATAACTTCGGCAGCCTGCGCACCGGTAACCGCCTCAATGCGGCGTACACCGGCAGCAATACCACCTTCAGAGAGAATCTTGAAGTAGCCGATGTCACCAGTACGCTTGGCGTGAGTACCGCCACAGAGCTCTGTTGAGAAGTCACCCATGCTGAGCACGCGTACTTTTTCATCGTACTTCTCGCCAAACAGTGCCATCGCACCCTTCGCCTTGGCCGCTTCCAGATCCATGATTTCCGTTTCAACTGCGTGGTTGGCACGGATTTCATCGTTGACCATCTTCTCAACGGCGCGCAGTTCTTCCGGCTTCACCGCTTCCAGGTGAGAAAAGTCAAAACGCAGGCCATCAGCACGCACCAGAGAGCCTTTCTGAGCAACGTGGTCACCCAGGATGATGCGAAGCGCTTCATGCATCAGGTGAGTAGCTGAGTGGTTCAGGACTGTTGCCTGGCGACGTGCTGCGTCGGCTGACGCTTTCGCGGTCTCACCGACATTGACAGTACCGTCAACCAGCTTACCGATATGGCCGATAGCGTTGCCGTACTTCTGGGTATCGGTCACTTCAAAACGTCCGGTTTCAGTCTGCAGGAAGCCCGCATCCCCCACCTGACCGCCTGACTCCGCATAGAACGGGGTTTCATCCAGGATGATCACAGCTTCATCGCCGGTTGCCAGCGTTTCAGTGGCTGCTCCGTCAACAAAGATATGGGTGATGGTGCCCTGGCCCTCAGTACCTTCGTAACCAAGGAACGCAGACGTACCGTCCACTTTGATCATTGAGTTGTAGTCCGCCCCGAAATTACCCGCTTCACGGGCACGCTGGCGCTGGGCTTCCATCGCAGTCTCAAAACCTTCCTCATCGATGCTGTAGCCACGTTCACGGGCAACATCGTTGGTCAGGTCGGCAGGGAAGCCGTAAGTATCGTAGAGCTTAAATACGGTTTCACCGTCCAGCACTTTACCGTCCAGGCCATCCAGTGCCTCGTTCAGAAGCGCCATGCCACGGTCAAGAGTGCGGCCGAAGTTGTCTTCTTCAATCTTCAGCACTTTCTCAATCATGGCCTGCTGCTGCTTCACTTCCTCACCGGCAGTACCCATCACATCGGCAAGTACACCCACCAGCTTGTAGAAGAAGGCACCCTGTGCACCCAGCTTGTTTCCATGACGGACTGCACGACGGATGATACGGCGCAGCACGTAGCCACGACCTTCATTTGAAGGCATTACGCCGTCAGCAATCAGATAGGCACATGAGCGGATGTGGTCAGCCACAACACGCAGAGACTGGTTGGACAGGTCCTGGTAACCAATCACTTCAGCAGCCGCTTTGATCAGTGTCTGGAATACGTCGATTTCGTAGTTTGAGTGAACGCCCTGCATGATGGCAGCAACACGCTCAATACCCATACCGGTATCAACAGAAGGCTTAGGCAGCGGTTCCATACGGCCGTCAGCGTGACGGTTGAACTGCATAAATACAATGTTCCAGATCTCAATGAAACGGTCGCCGTCTTCTTCTGGTGATCCTGGAGGACCGCCCCAGATATGGTCACCGTGGTCATAGAAAATCTCAGTACAAGGACCACAAGGACCTGTGTCACCCATCTGCCAGAAGTTATCTGAGGCATAGGGTGCGCCCTTGTTGTCGCCGATGCGGACAATCTTGTCAGCCGGAACACCAATTTGCTTGTTCCAGATTTCAAACGCTTCGTCATCAGTTTCGTACACAGTTACCATCAGTCGGTCTTTAGGCAGGCCGAGGGTACCGGTCAGAAATTCCCACGCGAAGGGAATAGCATCGTGCTTGAAGTAATCACCGAAGCTGAAGTTACCCAGCATTTCGAAGAAAGTATGGTGACGGGCTGTAAAGCCAACGTTTTCCAGGTCGTTGTGCTTACCACCGGCACGGACACAACGCTGAGCGGTTGTTGCGCGGGAATAGCCACGCTTTTCCATACCGAGGAAAACATCTTTGAACTGGTTCATACCTGCGTTGGTGAACAGCAGAGTCGGGTCGTTCGCAGGCACGAGCGATGAGCTGGACACCACCTGGTGACCTTTGCTGGCAAAGTAATCGAGAAACGCGCGGCGAATCTCGTCAGTGCTCATATACATTGGCAATTCCTGGAGTTTTTGGTTCTGCTAGCAACTCAATGCTTCAAGCGGCACTGGTCGTTGTCAAAGTAGCGGTCATTGTAAACAACCATCGCCAATGCGCAAAGTTTTCGCGCCAGCGATGCGTAAATTGTCCGGTTTGAGTGAGTATATTGCGGGAAAGGGAGAAAGGTTAATCGATCAGTCTTCAGGGTTAAGCGCGTAACGAATCTGGTCAAAGTCAAAACCGCGGTATTGGAGGTAGCGCATCCGCTTGGCCTGCTCTTTCGGGTCTTTTGCTTTAGTAAGCTCACCGAATGCACCAAACTTACGAGCGCAACGTCCCGGGCATGCTCATACCAGTCGAATTCGAGCGTCTCTGCAGCCAGTTCAATCAGGCTGTTACTGATGCCCTTGCGCTGGCTGTCCTGCCGAATCCGGCTCAGGCCGTGTCCTTTGCTGATACCGTGGCGAAGCAGCATCTCGGCAACCCGGGCATCGTTAAGCCAGCCATAATGTTCGCAGTGGGCGATGGCTTCATCAATTTCATTGGGCGCAAACGAACGCTGCGCCAATTTCTGGCGCAGCTCTTTTACGGAATGGTCACGGCGGGACAAAAGCCCTACTGCGACTTCTCGGGCAGAGAGACTCAGAAGTCTTCC
This sequence comes from Photobacterium sp. JCM 19050, assembly GCA_001310455.1. Lineage (GTDB taxonomy): Bacteria > Pseudomonadota > Gammaproteobacteria > Enterobacterales > Vibrionaceae > Parasalinivibrio. Next base: position 53,378 of record BAXG01000038.1, on the reverse strand, counting down.
CCTTCCAGAATTTCGTTTTCAGGTGCAGCGGCTAAGCTGTCAGTAGTCGGGCCGGTTAACAGCATCTGACGCAACGAGGTTTCAATCTCGTTCTTGATTTCAGTATGCTCTTTCAGGAACTTGGTGGCATTTGCCTTACCCTGACCAATCTTGTCGCCCTTGTAGCTGTACCAGGCACCAGACTTCTCAACCAGTTTGTGCTTCACACCCAGATCAATCAGCTCACCGTACAGGTTAATACCTTCACCGTACATGATCTGGAATTCAGCCTGTTTGAACGGTGCTGCAACCTTGTTCTTCACCACTTTCACGCGGGTTTCGTTACCCACAACTTCGTCGCCTTCTTTGATAGAGCCGATACGACGGATATCCAAGCGAACAGAGGCATAGAACTTAAGTGCGTTACCACCGGTAGTCGTTTCCGGGTTACCAAACATCACACCAATCTTCATACGGATCTGGTTGATGAAGATCATCAGGGTGTTGCTGTTCTTGATATTACCGGTCAGCTTACGCATCGCCTGAGACAGCATACGTGCCTGCAGGCCTACGTGAGAGTCACCCATTTCACCTTCAAGCTCGGCTTTTGGTGTCAGGGCGGCAACGGAGTCGACGATGACCACATCTACCGCACCGGAACGAACCAGCGCATCCGCAATTTCCAGCGCCTGTTCACCGGTATCCGGCTGGGAGACCAGCAGGTTGTCGATCTGAACACCAGTTTGCCTGCATAAACAGGATCCAGTGCGTGCTCAGCGTCGATAAAGGCACAGGTCTTACCCTGCTTCTGGGCTTCCGCGATAATTTGGAGAGTCAGTGTGGTTTTACCTGAGGATTCAGGACCGTAGATCTCAACGATACGGCCATAAGGCAGGCCACCTACACCCAATGCGATATCCAGTGACAGTGAACCGGTAGATACGGTTTCAATGTCCAGCGTGCGATCATCGCCAAGGCGCATGATAGAGCCTTTACCGAATTGCTTTTCAATCTGGCTGAGGGCAGCCGAAAGCGCCTTCTGCTTGTTATCGTCCATTCCTATCTCCAGCGGATGCGGTAAATCTTGGTTAACTGCAGGTAAGTATACTGTCCATTTATACAGTGTCCATACCTGGATAAAAATTTTTGCGATCCCGGTACGGAAATCGTAGCCGGGTCAACTATTTCCCATTCAATCTTTCAGATGGAGTATCAGGGTATTCAGCGAGAATGCGATCGTTTGGTGGCGCACCGCCCGGCGGTTTCCGTCAAAATAGCAGGTTTCAGTCTGCCGCCAGCCGTCTTTCCCCGCCCAGGCAAAGCACACCATTCCAACCGGCTTCTCCTCGGTACCGCCGCTTGGCCCAGCAACACCACTCACTGCCAGTGAATAATCTGCGCCAGATTCAGCAAGCGCTCCCAGCGCCATCTCAAGTGCCACATTTTCACTGACTGCTCCGTGGTCAGTCAGGGTGTCATTTTTCACCCCGACCATCTGGTTTTTTGCCTCATTGCTGTAGGTAACAAAGGCGCGTTCAAACCACCCGGAACTGCCGGCCGTGTCTGTGATCACATAGGCGATACCACCACCGGTACAGGACTCAACCGTCGTCACTGTGGCATGCTTGGCTGTCAGGCTTTCACCCAAGGTTTCTGACAGGGTATAAAGGCTTTCCACTTTATGCTTCCCCCGTTTTGCGGCACTGATGATTCACGTATCCTTAGCGCCCGGAACTTAAAAATGACAGTGTGCAGGCGGAATCGTGACACATCAAGTATTGGAAAAACATACCCCGATGATGCAGCAGTACCTTAAAATTAAGGCGCAACATCCTGATGAGCTGCTGTTTTACCGCATGGGTGACTTTTACGAGCTGTTTTTTGACGATGCAAAACGCGCATCCCAGCTCATGGAAATCTCCCTGACCAAACGCGGCGCCTCTGCCGGTGAACCGATTCCAATGGCTGGCGTACCTTACCACGCAGTTGAAGGTTACCTTGCTAAGCTTGTTCAGCTTGGTGTGCCAGTGGCGATCTGTGAGCAAATCGGAGATCCAGCCACTAGCAAGGGGCCGGTTGAACGACAGGTCGTTCGCATTGTGACCCCGGGTACCGTCACCGATGAAGCCTTGCTGCACGAGCGCGTTGATAACCTGGTTGCCGCCATTTTCGAATTCAAAGGCAAATTCGGTTTTGCCACACTGGACATCACTTCCGGCCGTTTCTTGCTGACTGAACCTCAAACTCAAGAAGCAATGCAGGCGGAACTGCAACGCACCCGTCCCGCAGAGATCCTCTATCCCGAAGATTTCAGCCAGATGGCACTTATCGAGTCATTCAAAGGGATCCGTCGTCGCCCGGTTTGGGAATTTGATGTCGACACGGCCCGCCAGCAACTTACTCAACAGTTTGGTACCCGTGACCTTATCGGTTTTGGCGTCGAAAAGTGTGAACTAGGCTGGCTGCCGCAGGTTGCGTATTACAATACGTAAAAGATACTCAACGTACGGCCCTTCCCCATATCCGTTCGCTGGTCAAAGAGAGCCAGGACGACAGCGTTATTCTGGATGCCGCCACCCGCCGAAACCTCGAACTGACACAGAACCTCGCCGGTGGCCTCGATAACACGCTCGCGGATGTGCTGGACAGAACAACCACCGCGATGGGCAGCCGCCTGATGAAGCGCTGGATCCACCAGCCAATACGCGATCGAAAACGCCTCAACGCACGCCTTGATGCTATCACTGATCTCAAAGACAGCGGTCTTCACACCGAGCTGTCCGGCGTATTGCGAAACGTAGGGGATATGGAACGCGTGCTTGCCCGTCTGGCACTTCGCTCTGCCCGTCCAAGAGACATGACCCGCCTTCGCAGCGCATTGCAACAGCTCCCGGAAATCGAAACACTGATGGAAGAAACGGCTGAGCCAGCGCTCAGGCAACTGGCAGCAACCTGTTCACCCATGCCGGATATTTGTGAGCTGCTGGAGCGTGCCGTCGTCGAAGCACCTCCCGTTGTCATTCGTGACGGCGGCGTCATCGCACCTGGATACAATGCAGAATTAGATGAGCTTCGTGAACTGTCAGAAGGTGCAACCCGCTATCTGGAAGAACTGGAAGCCCGCGAACGCGACCGCCATGGGATTGATACCCTGAAAGTCGGCTTTAATCAGGTTCACGGTTTTTACATTCAGGTCAGCCGGGGGCAAAGCCATCTGGTGCCACCGCATTATGTGCGCCGCCAAACCCTGAAAAATGCCGAGCGGTATATTATCCCTGAACTCAAAGAGCACGAGGACAAGGTACTTAACTCGAAATCAAATGCACTGGCTTTGGAAAAGCGCCTTTGGGAAGAATTGTTCGACCTGCTTCTCCCGCATCTAGAGCAACTTCAGTCAGCCTCCCTGGCTCTGGCGACACTGGATGTATACTGCAACCTGGCAGAACGCGCTGAAGCCCTGAATTACTGCCGTCCGCATCTGGTAGAACAACCGGGGGTCAGCATAACAGCCGGTCGCCACCCGGTAGTTGAACAGGTTTCAAGCGAACCTTTTATTGCCAACCCAACAGCGTTGAGCCCGGCACGTCGTATGTTGATCATCACCGGCCCAAACATGGGAGGTAAATCAACCTACATGCGCCAGACTGCACTTATTACGCTGCTGGCTCATATCGGCTCATATGTCCCGGCTGAGGCTGCAACTCTGGGGCCGGTCGACCGTATTTTTACCCGAATTGGCGCATCTGACGATCTCGCTTCCGGCCGCTCGACCTTTATGGTTGAAATGACCGAGACGGCAAATATTCTCCACAACGCGACTGAGCACAGCTTAGTACTGATGGATGAAATAGGCCGGGGCACCAGTACCTACGACGGACTGTCACTGGCATGGGCAAGTGCTGAATGGCTGGCTGACAAACTGAAAGCCATGACCCTGTTTGCAACCCACTATTTTGAACTTACTGAGCTTGCCACCATGATGGAAGGACTTGCCAATGTTCACCTTGATGCGGTGGAACACGGTGATGACATCGCCTTTATGCACGCCGTACAGGAGGGCGCAGCCAGCAAATCATACGGGCTTGCTGTCGCCGGCCTTGCCGGTGTACCAAAAGCGTGATTCAACGGGCGAGACAGAAACTGCAGGAACTGGAAGCCATTGGTCAGGAAGTCGCAGCTAACCCGGCTTCCCAACCTATCGGCCAGCCAGCATCCCAGCTATCCCTCATTCCTGAGCCAAGCGAGGTTGAATTGGCGCTTCAGAATATCAACCGGATGACCTGACGCCACGTGCAGCACTGGATTTGCTGTATAAGCTGAAAGGAATGGTTTAACAGAAAACACAAAGGCGCCAAACGGCGCCTTTTCTGTAAAGAATGTTGAGGAAAGTGTGGAGGTTAAGGCACCTCAACCTCGAAAAGGGATTCAACATCCAGGCCTTGATGGGTCAGCATTTCACGCAGACGACGCAAGCCTTCAACCTGAATCTGACGCACCCGCTCACGGGTAAGACCTATTTCACGACCTACGTCTTCCAGCGTCGCAGCTTCGTGACCAAGCAATCCAAAACGGCGAGCCAGTACTTCGCGTTGCTTCGGATTCAACTCACTCAACCAGTACACAATAGATTGTTTGAGGTCGTTATCCTGGGTGCTCATTTCCGGACTGCCTTCTTTTTCATCCGGGATACATCCAGAAGCGCTTTGTCGTTATCGCTACCCAACGGGTTGTCGACCGAGCTGATACGCTCATTCAGGCGAAGCATGCGGTCAACGTCTTCCACCGGCTTGTCGAGTTGCTGTGCAATCTCTTCAGCAGTGGGTTCATGGTCCAGCTTCTGAGCCAGCTCACGGGCGGTACGCAGGTATACATTGAGCTCTTTCACAACATGAATCGGCAGACGTATGGTGCGCGTCTGGTTCATGATTGCGCGCTCTATAGTCTGGCGAATCCACCAGGTTGCGTAGGTAGAGAAGCGGAAACCACGCTCTGGGTCGAACTTTTCGACCGCTCTGATAAGGCCAAGATTACCTTCCTCAACCAAATCTAAAAGCGCGAGTCCACGATTGATGTAACGGCGAGAGATTTTAACCACCAGGCGGAGGTTACTTTCAATCATCCGTTTTCTGGCTGCTTCGTCTCCACGAAGAGCCCGGCGAGCGTAGAAGACTTCTTCTTCTGCGGTCAAAAGCGGTGAAAAACCAATCTCGCTAAGGTAGAGCTGAGTGGCATCCAGCGCGCGTTGCGTTACCGCGGCAGGTGCTGCCTCTTCAGTGGTCTCTTCCTGAGCTTCGATTTCCAGCTCCAAGTCAGTCGCGTCGACGTCTCCATCAAAGACATCAAGCTTCGTCGCAGTATTGTTCTGACTCATAGCGCCTCCCGTATGCATGCAGCAAGGACAGTACAGCTTCCTCTGTCAGATTATTGTCTGGGCAAGTATCTTATCGGGTTTACCGATTTACCCTTGTAGCGTATTTCAAAGTGCAGTCGAACGCTGTCGGTAGCAGAGCTACCCATGGATGCGATCTTCTGACCTTTCTTTACTACTTGTTGTTCCCTGACCAAAAGCCGGTCGTTGTGGGCGTAGGCGCTCAGGTAATCATCATTGTGTTTAAGGATGATTAAATTTCCGTATCCTCTCAGCGCGTTACCGGCATATACCACTTTACCGGATTCCGCTGCGACGATGGCCTGGCCACGTTTACCAGCGATATCAATGCCACGGTTACCTGTTTCGGAGCTGGAGAAACCAGCGATAACTCGTCCTTTGGTTGGCCAATTCCAGGCCAGTTTAGAAGACGCCTTAGCTACAGGTTTTGTAACATTTTTTTTACTTTTTGTATCTTGACTGTACCCCTTGGCTTTTTTCTGTTCAACCTTTTTTGCCATCTGTCGCATAATCAGACTTATTTTTTGACGGATATTTTTTGCCGTCTTGTTTGGTTGCAGAAGATGATCCTGTTTTAGAGTTAGAACTCTTACCAATTGGTTTTAAAGGTGTTTTTACAGCGGTAGTTTTCGCCGCTGCTGCTCCGGTTGCGGCCGTAGCGACAGCAGCACCTGCAACCGCGCCACCGGCTGTCGCAACAGTGAGACTCTCGCCTGAGCTGTTTTCACCCTTTTTACCGTAACTGGGCGGAACGTAAACATCTCCCCAGAGTTTCAGCTTCTGGCCGGGGTAAATAGTGTAAGGAGGGGTAAGGTCATTGCGGGCGATCAGTTCCTTGACATCCTGGTCGCTGATATAGGCAATGAAATAGAGCGTGTCGCCCTTCTGAACCTCGTAATAGCTGCCTCTGTAGCTACCACGCTTCAAATCATGGTAATCAGGTTTTACGCTGTGGACAGGTGCAGGTGTATTCCGGGCGCAACCAGACAAAAATCCCAGAAAAACACACAAAAACAGAAGCTTTGTCCAAACTATCTCTACCTGCACCCTTTATCCTTTTTTATGCCAATTCGCCTGCCACCAGAGGAACAAACCGGACAGCTTCAACCACTTCAGAAGAAAATTCGTCACCCTGACGGGTTACTTTATAAAGATGTTGTGATTCAGTACCGACCGGAACAACAAGAACACCGCCATCCGCCAACTGATGTATCAGGCGTCCGGCATACTTGCCGCTGCGGCTGTCACGATAATGGCATCAAAGGGTCCTTTTGAAGGCCACCCGCGCCAACCGTCTCCGTGCTTTGTGGAAACATTATAAATATCAAGCAGCTTAAATCGACGTTTTGCTAACATTTGCAGCTGCTTAATACGTTCAACCGAGTAGACATGGTCTACCAGATGCGACAACACAGCAGTCTGATAACCGGAACCAGTGCCAATTTCCAGAACTCGCATATCACGCTTCAGCCAAGGAGCTCGGTCATCTTCGCGACAATATAAGGTTGCGAGATAGTCTGCCCGCACCCGATGGGCAGAGCATTATTGGAATAGGCCTGGTGTGCCATCGCTTCAGACACAAACAGGTGGCGGGGAATCTGAGCAATGGCATCCAAAACAGGCTGCTGCTTGATTCCCTGCTGCCAGAGAATGTCAATGAGTGATTGTTGAGTACTCACTGAAGTTTCCTATTACTTTTCTATGTGATTTATCCAGCTGTCCACAGCCTGCAATGTATCATGTGCTGTCAGATCAACCTGGAGCGGTGTGACTGAAACCCGGTTGTGCTCCACCGCAAAGAAATCGGTACCCGGGCCGGCATCCTGACGGGCTCCCGGAGGACCAATCCAGTAAATGGGATGGCCACGAGGATCCCGCTCTTTGAGCATACCCTCGGCCCGGTGCCTTGCGCCAAGCCGGGTAACTTCCCATCCGGCCAACTCATTTTCAGGCACGTCCGGAACGTTAATATTGAGAATTTTATTCACAGGCATCGGCGATAACAAACTGTTTTGAATCACCTTCTTCGCCACAGCTGCCGCAGTCTCAAAGTGGGTTTGGCCGACCAGTGAAATAGCGATAGCCGGTACACCCAGGAAGAACCCTTCTGTAGCGGCAGCAACGGTCCCGGAATAAAGGACATCATCGCCCTGATTTGCGCCGTGGTTAATGCCGGAAACTACGAAGTCAGGACGAAAATCCAGAAGGGCATTGAGCGCCAGATGTACGCAGTCTGTCGGTGTTCCCTGGACTGCAAACCGTCCCGGACTCACTTCCCGAACCCGGAGCGGGTTTTCCAGAGTCAGAGAGTTGGACGCACCGGAGCGGTTTCTGTCCGGTGCAACAACAATAACATCAGCGATTTCCGAAAGCGCATCTGCAAGGGCGTTTATGCCATCAGCAAATATCCCGTCATCATTACTTATCAGAATGCGCATATTCCGGTGTTCCTTCCGAGTATTCCATAAGCTCCCTGACAACCGCCGTGGCAAAACAACCGGCCGGTAAACTGAAGGATACTGTCATGACATCCCCTTCGCCCTGCCACTGCATATCCTGAGGTTTGAGCAGCAGTTCCCGGCGCTCATGGCGCATCCGGTTTCCACGGATAAGCGCCATCAATGCCGGCTCTTTATCCAGAATCGCCAGTTCAAAGGCTTCCGCTTCACCACAACCCGGTAGCGCATTGTCACCGGCAACAGCTCCGGTAATGTGCAGCGCGCCTTTTGATACAGACTCAAGTAACGAAGGTGTTACCGTTTCAGCAACCGTCATACGCTCTTCGTTATCGAGCAGGCAATCGCCCGGTAGCAGCGTCGCAGCCGTGCCGGCTTCAATACGGGCTGCCAGAATCTGGTTAAACAGCCATGAACGGGCAGCTGACAGATAGAAGCTGCGTTTGTTTTTGTCCCGTACCCGGATTTCATCAGCACCCCAGCGGCGAGCCTGCACAACGTTGTTGCCTTCACGACCAAAACGCTGCTCTCCGTAGTAGTTAGGCACACCCTGTTCTTTGACCAGTTGCAAACGGCGCTCAAGCTCGGCCATATCTGAAACATCACGAAGATCCAGTGTAAAACGGTTTCCGAGCAAATCGCCCGGGCGCAGCTTTTTATTGTGACGTGTAACCGCCAGAACCGCTTCAACACCTTCATGGCTTTCAACAAACTCCGTCAGATCCGGGTTATCTTTACCCGGCAGGTGTACACCCAGCCATTGAGTTGTCACAGCATGGCGGTCTTTCAACCCAGCCCAGCTGACATCCCGGGATTTTACGCCGCAGGCTTTCGCCAGTTCATTGGCAACATATTGGGTATTTTCCCCGCGTTTACGAAGGTGAACCAGCATATGTTCACCCTGCCCTGCAGGTTCGAAATCAGACACCTCATCAACCGGAAATCTTCCGGGCTGTTTTTAATCGTGCCGGTTACTGTAGGTTTGCCGAACAGCCAGGGAAACTGGCTCATTACATCACTCATGGGTTAATCCTGCTGGTGAGTCCTGACCGTCAAATCAAGGCTCTTTGGTGATAAGCACAACGGCTTCACAGGCAATGCCTTCCTTGCGGCCGGTAAAACCCAGTTTTTCGGTGGTTGTCGCTTTGACGTTAATGCGATCAATACCGGATTCAAGATCTTCGGCAATCGCCGCACACATGGCTTCGATATGCGGTGCCATTTTGGGTGCCTGAGCGATAATGGTGACATCCAGGTTGCCCAGAACATAGCCTGCGCGCTTCACACGGGCGTAGACATCACGCAGCAGCATCCGGCTGTCTGCCCCTTTCCACTTGTCGTCAGTATCCGGGAAATGGCGGCCAATATCACCAGCTGCAATAGCGCCAAGTAATGCATCACTGACAGCATGAAGGGCAACGTCACCGTCAGAATGGGCGATTAGACCTGCTCATAAGGGACACTCACGCCACCAATAATAACCGGGCCGTCACCGCCAAACTTGTGAACGTCAAAACCATGGCCGATACGAATCATAAAACTCTCCAATAAGAATCATTGCGTAAGGACACTGCTCAACGTCACTTACTTTCGCCGATCTTTGTCCAGCGATTTATCCACTGTTTTGTTGCGTGAGGTAGTATGCTGCCAGTGCGAGATCTTCAGGCTGGGTAATTTTAATGTTATCCGCCCGACCAGATACCAGTTTTGGCTTTCCGCCGCAAAATTCAATGGCAGAGGCCTCGTCTGTTACCGGCATCCCCTCATCCAATGCTTTTTTCAGCGCATTCAAAAGCTGTTCGCGCCGGAACATCTGTGGCGTCAGCGCATGCCAAAGGCACTCTCGCTCAACCGTTTTGGTGATCATGCCATCCCGGGTACTGCGTTTCATGGTGTCGCGGACCGGTGCGGCCAGTATTGCACCGTCACTATGGTTCATGGCACCGTCAATCAGCGCTGAAATATCTTCTGGTGTGACACAAGGCCGGGCGGCATCGTGAACCAACACCCACTCGCTGTTCGGCATATTTTTCAGCGCCGACAATACGGAATCTGCACGCTCTTTTCCGCCGGGGGCAACCAGCACACGGTCATTACCGGACAGGCCGGTTTCAGGATACCACTCATCACCTTCACTGATGGCAATAACCACTTTGCTGACTCCCGGGTGCGACAGCAGTTTTTCCACGGTATGTTCGAGAATGGTTTTGTTGCCGATAGTAAGGTATTGCTTGGGAATGGCGGAGCCATGCGCTTGCCGACACCCGCTGCCGGCACAATGGCTATAATGCCTTCACCAGCCTGCGGGTGTGATTGAGTATGCGTTGTTGTCATTGCAGTCCGTACAAATAGCCGTTGGGAAAATCAGTCTTTGTCATTGATGATACGGAAGAATGTCTCTCCCTGCTTTATCAGCCCAAGCTCATTCCGCGCCCGCTCTTCAATCGCTTCATTGCCTTTTTTCAGATCGGCAATTTCTGCATACATCTGTTCGTTGCGGCTGCGTAAATGGGCATTGGATTCAGACTGAACTGCCACATTGTCTTTTAGAGAAAGGTAGTCACTGACACCATTTTTACCCCACCACAGGTTGTACTGCAGCCAACAAAACAAGGCTAATAGCAGCGCGGTCAGGCTCCGCATGGGGTATCCTCCAAGTGTCAGTCTTTTTGCAACATTTAGTGGCGTATCTTACCAGTTTAACGGGGGTTTTGCGCGTCAAACGCGAAGGCATAAAAAAACCGCCCCGGAGGGCGGTTTTATCAGTCAGAAGTGACAGTCAGGAATTAAGCCTGGCCTTTAACTTCTTTCAGACCGTTGAAAGGAGCACGTTCACCCAGTGCTTCTTCGATACGGATCAGTTGGTTGTACTTAGCAACACGGTCAGAACGGCTCATAGAACCAGTCTTGATTTGACCAGCAGCAGTACCTACAGCCAGGTCAGCGATGGTTGCATCTTCAGTTTCACCAGAACGGTGAGAGATAACTGCAGTGTAACCAGCATCTTTAGCCATCTTGATAGCAGCCAGAGTTTCAGTCAGAGAACCGATCTGGTTGAACTTGATCAGGATAGAGTTAGCGATGCCTTTCTCGATGCCTTCTTTCAGGATCTTAGTGTTAGTTACGAACAGGTCGTCACCAACCAGCTGGATCTTGTCACCCAGGATCTTGGTCTGGTATGCGAAACCATCCCAGTCAGACTCGTCACAACCGTCTTCGATAGAAACGATTGGGTACTGAGTATCAGTTCAGCCAGGTAGTCAGAGAAGCCTTCTGAAGTGAAAGTCTTGCCTTCACCAGTCATCTCGTACATACCAGATTCTTTGTTGTAGAACTCAGAAGATGCACAGTCCATAGCCAGAGTAACGTCTTTGCCCAGCTCGTAACCAGCAGCTTCAACAGCTTCTTTGATTGCAGCCAGTGCAGCAGCGTTAGATTCCAGGTTAGGCGCGAAACCACCTTCGTCACCAACAGCAGTGTTCAGGCCTTTAGCCTTCAGAACTTTTGCCAGGTTGTGGAATACTTCAGCACCGATACGCAGAGCTTCTTTCAGGGTAGAAGCGCCAACTGGCTGAATCATGAATTCCTGGATGTCTACGTTGTTGTCAGCGTGCTCACCACCGTTGATGATGTTCATCATTGGCAGAGGCATAGAGAATACGCCGGAGTACCGTTCAGTTCAGCAATGTGCTCGTACAGTGGCATGCCTTTGGCAGCAGCTGCTGCTTTTGCGTTTGCCAGAGATACAGCCAGGATTGCGTTTGCACCGAAGTTAGATTTGTTCTCAGTGCCGTCCAGGTCGATCATGATCTGGTCGATTTCAGCTTGAGCCAGTGCGTCTTTACCCAGCAGGGCTTCAGCAATTGGGCCGTTAACGGCAGAAATTGCTTTCAGTACACCTTTGCCCAGGAAACGAGACTTGTCACCGTCACGCAGCTCAAGAGCTTCGCGTGAACCGGTAGAAGCACCTGATGGCGCAGCTGCCATACCTACGAAACCACCTTCCAGGTGAACTTCAGCTTCTACAGTTGGGTTACCACGTGAATCGATGATTTCACGACCCAGAACTTTAACGATCTTAGCCATTGTGTTTCCTCTCGTGTTATTTAATTCACAAAATTAAAGACGGTTGCCTCAATGGCAACCGCCACAAATCCCTGTTACAGCTCGCCGCGTTGATACATACCGGCGGCTTTTACAAACCCTGCGAAAAGTGGGTGGCCATCGCGAGGTGTTGATGTGAATTCCGGGTGGAACTGACATGCAACAAACCATGGATGCGCAGGGTTTTCTACGATTTCAACCAGCTTCTTGTCTGCAGACAGACCAGAGACAACCAGGCCGGCTTCCTTAATCTTAGGAAGCAGGTTGTTGTTCACCTCATAACGGTGACGGTGGCGCTCATGGATGGTTGCATTGCCGTACATTTCACGGACTTTAGTGCCGTCAGCCAGGTGGCAAAGTTGCGCACCCAGACGCATTGTGCCGCCCAGATCTGATTTTTCTGTACGCTTCTCAACCTGACCTTCTGCGTCAACCCACTCGGTGATCAAACCAACAACCGGGAACGGAGACTTCTTGTCAAACTCAGAAGAGTTAGCGCCTTTCATGCCTGCAACGTTGCGGGCATATTCAATAAGCGCCACTTGCATACCCAGGCAGATACCCAGGTAAGGAATCTTGTTTTCACGCGCGTATTGCGCGGCCATGATCTTGCCTTCAACACCACGGTCACCGAAACCACCCGGTACCAGGATTGCGTCCAGACCCTGCAGTACTTCAGTACCTTTGGTCTCAACGTCCTGTGAATCAATATACTTGATGTGAACGGTAAGGCGGTTTTTCAGGCCAGCGTGCTTCAGTGCTTCGTTTACTGACTTGTATGCATCCGGCAGTTCGATGTACTTACCCACCATACCGATAGTCACTTCACCGGTTGGGTTGGCTTCTTCGAAGATTACCTGTTCCCACTCGCCCAGATCAGCTTGTGGCGCAGTAATACCAAAACGTTGACAAACCAGATCGTCCAAGCCTGAGAGCGGATAAGCGCAGGGATCTTGTAGATAGAATCAACGTCTTTCATCGAAATAACGGCGCGCTCTGGTACGTTACAGAACAGAGCAATCTTTGCACGCTCGTTAGCTGGGATAGCACGGTCGCTACGGCAGATCAGGATATCCGGCTGGATACCGATAGAAAGCAGCTCTTTAACAGAGTGCTGGGTTGGCTTAGTCTTCACCTCACCGGCAGCTGCCAGGTAAGGAACCAGCGTCAGGTGCATGAACATCGCACGTTCACGGCCCAGTTCAACAGCCAGCTGGCGAATCGCTTCCAGGAATGGCAGTGACTCGATATCACCTACAGTACCGCCGATTTCGACGATAGCAACGTCGTGGCCTTCGCCACCATCAAGTACGCGTGACTTAATTTCGTTGGTGATGTGAGGGATAACCTGAATAGTTGCACCCAGATAGTCACCGCGACGCTCTTTACGCAGGACGTCTGCGTAGATGCGGCCGGAAGTGAAGTTGTTACGCTTCGACATTTTGGTGCGGATGAAACGCTCATAGTGACCAAGGTCGAGGTCGGTTTCAGCACCGTCATCGGTAACGAAGACTTCACCGTGTTGAGTCGGGCTCATAGTACCCGGGTCAACGTTGATGTAAGGGTCTAGCTTCATGATGGTGACCTTGAGGCCACGTGCTTCAAGAATCGCCGCCAGAGATGCAGCAGCAATACCTTTACCTAACGAAGAAACGACTCCGCCCGTAACAAAAATGTAATTCGTCGTCATGCTAAACCTGAGAATTGGAGTTTATGGGGAAAAACTTCGGATTTCTGGACGGGACGTCATGATACCAGACCCTTTTTCCTCTCACAACGTGAAAACTATCACACAGTGCACTGTATTTTTTTGTCGTACGTCAATTCAGCGCGTTACATTTAATTGACTTTTTCCTCGCTTTTCACGGTATTCCACAGCGAATCAAGCTCATCCAAGGAACATTCCGCTAACGTTCTTTCACTTTCACGTACTTTTGTTTCAATTTTGCGAAAGCGAGATTCAAACTTTTTGTTGGCCTTTCGCAGGGCCTGTTCCGGGTTGCAACCAAGGTGCCGGGATAGGTTCACCACAGCAAACAACAGGTCTCCGAGCTCTTCTTCCACCCTTTCCTGCTGAACATCGGCATACGTCGCTTCTTCCATTACTTCCTGAAGTTCCTCAGACACTTTCTCAGCAACCGGGCCTAGTGAGTCCCAGTCGAAGCCCACAGAAGCGCAACGTTTTTGCAACTTGGCCGCACGGGTCAGAGCCGGGAATGCCGACGGAACATCATCCAATATGCTGGTTTCGCCGCCGGATGATTTTTCTTTGCGTTCCTCGGCTTTTATCTGCTCCCAGCCTGGGGATTGCTCACCTTCTTCACCGAATACGTGTGGGTGGCGACGCTCCAGTTTGTCACTGATCGCCTCAGCGACCTCGGCAAAATCAAACAACCCCTGCTCTTTACCCAACTGACTATAGAACACGATCTGGAACAGCAGATCGCCCAATTCGTCGCGAAGTTGAGCCCATTGCTGATTTTCTATCGCATCCACGACTTCGTAGGTTTCTTCGACAGTGTGAGGCACGATGGTGTCAAAGGTTTGCTTGATATCCCAGGGGCATCCTTTCTCAGGATGACGCAGGGTTTCCATGATGCTGAGCAGGCGCTCAACGGCTTGCTGATTTTTGCTCATTTTTGTAGCTCCCGCTAGCAAAAAGGGAAGCATTCAGCTTCCCTTTCAGAGTGAATTAACATTTTTATTTCAGCCGTTTGGCCTCAGTGACATCACGCACGTTTTCGAGGTGCGACAGCACTTTTGCCAGCGTATCAAGATCATTGAGTTCCAGCTCAAAGTCCATCACGTTAAGTTGCTGTTTTGCATCTATCCGGTTCTGCATGCCCTGAACCTTTACCTTGTCGTTCGAAAGAACGGTGGTAATGTCTTTCAGAAGACCAGTCCTGTCCATAGCGGTAACACGCACTGTGATGTTATGGGCGCCTTTGTAGCCCGCCCCCCAGACGGCATCAATGATTCGCTCCGGTGCATGGTGACGAAGCTCAGCAAGCTGTTCACAGTCCGCCCGGTGTACGGAGATTCCGCGCCCCTGAGTGACATAGCCGGAGATATCATCGCCCGGTATCGGCTGGCAGCAGCGCGCCAGGTTGGTCATCAGGTTGTTGACCCCCTCTACCACGATAGCATCCCGGTGGGTTTTGCTGGCAGCCTTGGTTTCCGCCGTTTGCAGCTTCTCCAGGATAGCCTGCTCTTCCTGCTCCTCCGTCGGCTTGTTCACCAGTGAGTTGATGTAATTAACAAGCTGGTTGATACGAAGGTCACCGTTGCCTACCCCTGCATAGAGCTCATCGGTGCTGTTGACGTTGAAGCGCTTGAACGCAAGGTTGGCATCTTTAAGCTGGGCACCGATTTTGTGGAGCTCATCCTCCAGGATCTCCTTGCCCGCTGCGATGTTTTTGTCCCTGTCTTGCTTGCGGAACCAGGCGTTAATTTTCGCCCTCGCACGCCCGCTGGTCACAAAACCGTTGTTGGGGTTCAGCCAGTCACGGGAAGGGTTAGGCTCTTTCTGAGTGATGATATCAATCTGGTCACCCATCTGGAGCTGGTAGGTGAAAGGCACGATACGCCCTTCCACCTTCGCACCGATACAGCGGTGCCCGACTTCCGAGTGGATATGGTAGGCAAAATCGAGCGGGGTCGCGCCGGTTGGCAGGTCAATCACATCTCCTTTCGGTGTGAAGACATAAACCCGGTCATCAAACACCTGGCTGCGTAACTCGTCCATCATCTCGCCGGAATCGGACATCTCCTCCTGCCAGGCCAGCAGTTTGCGCAGCCAGTTAATCTTCTCATCGAAGCTTGAACGCGCAGATGAGCCCTCTTTATATTTCCAGTGCGCTGCGACTCCCAGTTCGGCATCTTCGTGCATCTGGCGGGTACGAATCTGGATTTCTACCGTCTTGCCTTCCGGCCCGAGCACCACGGTGTGGATAGACTGGTAGCCATTAGGCTTGGGGTTGGCGACATAGTCGTCAAACTCTTTCGGGAGGTGGCGGTATTTGGTGTGGACTACACCGAGAGCGGCATAACAGTCCTGCAGTTTTTCGGCGATGATGCGCACTGCACGGACATCAAACAGCTCATCAAAATCCAGCGCCTTTTTCTGCATTTTGCGCCAGATACTGTAGATGTGTTTGGGGCGGCCGTAGACTTCGGCATCAATAGAAGCTTCTTTAATTGACTGACGCAGGTCAGCCACAAAGGCATCAATGTAGTCTTCCCGGTCTATGCGCCGCTCAGCTAACTGCTTGGCTATCTGCTTGTAGGTATCAGGGTGCTGGTAGCGGAAGGCGTAATCTTCAATTTCCCACTTGAGCTGACCAATACCAAGGCGGTTGGCCAACGGGGCATAGATATTGGCGCACTCTTTGGCAACAGCTATGCGCACCTCGTGAGGTTCATTTTTCACCTCACGCAGGTAGCAGATACGCTCAGCCAGCTTGATGATCACACAGCGGAAATCTTCCACCATGGAAAGCAGCATGCGACGGACATTGTCTACCTGGGTTGCCGTTGCTGACCCTTCAGCGCTGGCATTGAGCTGGCGGATAGCCGCCATTTCCCGCACGCCGTCAATGAGTTTGACCACATCCGGGTTATAGTTTTCTTCAAGATTGTCCCGCTTGAGAAGACCACATTCAGCAAGCGGGAACAACAGGGCAGCCACCAGGGTATCCGTGTCCATGCTGAGGGTGACCAGGATTTCAATCATCTCCCGGCCACGCCAAAGCGGCATTGCCAACTGTTCTTCGGTCCCCATGTTCAACGCCATCTCGTAGGCGGTTGTCAGAGCACCGGATGTCTGCGCATCCTGGCCTAGGCTGTTAACCCATCCTTCGAGGGTAAATTCTTCATTTTCCTTGAGGTGCGCCCCACGAATTGCAACCATGCTTTGTTTCCTGCTAATTCCTCTGTGCAGGCGGCGTTGCCTGCAACATTATGACTTGACGAAAAGCGCCATCGACTCCAAGTGTCCGGTGTGTGGGAACATGTCGAGCATGCCCAGCTTTTCGAGTTTGTATCCGGCTGACAGCAACTGTTGGCTGTCCCGCGACAAAGTGGCCGGATTACAAGACACATAAACGATACGTTCTGGACGCAATTGTGCCACAAACTCCATGGTACCTGCAGCCCCGGCACGGGCCGGATCCAGTAAGACTTTTGTGAATTTTTCTTTCGTCCATGGTGCGGTTTTGGGCAGCTCTTCCAGGTTGGCCTGGTAGAACGTGGCGTTTTCCAATTGATTGCGCTGCGCATTGGTCGCGGCCCGGGAGACCATTTCATCAACACCTTCGACACCAACGACCTCAGAAGCGATTTCTGCCAGCGGCAGGCTGAAATTACCCACACCGCTGAAAAGGTCAAGCACCCGGTCTTCTGGCTGAACATCGAGCCAGTCCAGCGCCTGCACAACCATTTTTTCGTTTACGCTTCCATTGACCTGAATAAAGTCAGTCGGTTCAAACGCCAGGGAGAGTTTGCCCAGATTGTAGGCAGGCTGGCTGCCATTCACCCTCACCGGCACTTCATCAGCCTGGTGAAGGTAAAGTGTCACGCCTGAGCCTTCCGCAAACTCCGTCAGCGTGGCAATGTCTTCATCTACCAGCATTTTTGTCGTGCGCACCAGAAGAACAACACCGTCAGCCCCTTCTGCCAGCTCTGCGTGCCCCAGCACGCGGCGGCCCCGAAGGCTACCCAGCAGGCTTCTCAATGGCTCAAGAAGCGCCTGCAGCGGTTGACTCATCACCGGGCACACAGACACATCAACAATGCTGTCAGCCCCGCGGCGACGGAACCCCATCTGGAGTACACCGTCCTTGCCCACCCGGAGACTCAGGCGGGCCCGTCGGCGGTAACCTAAAGGGGAGGATGTCAACGGCGCTTCCTGCGTTGCCGATGCTCCGGCAAGCTTTTTCATCAGGTCAGCCAATACCGCCTGCTTGTGCGATACCTGGGCAGCGTGGTCACAGTGCTGAAGGTTACAACCACCACATTCTGCATAATGGGGACAAACCGGTTCTACGCGTTCAGGGGAATCTGAAAGGCGCTTTATCAGGCGGGCCCGGGCATAGTTTTTCTTTTGCTCAACCAACTGAATCAGCGCTTCTTCTCCGGGTAACACACCGGGTACAAACACCGGGCGCTTATCCAAAAAGCCAATGCCGTCACCGTGGTGATCAAGGCGGGTGACAGTCAGGGATTTATGCTGGGTATCGAGAGCTTTTTTCTTCTGGGGTTTAAAAAAACGGGCCATGGCCTTTTACCGGTCAGTGCCACCCCGGATTTCCTCCCCGGTGCAGCGTAAGGTTGTAATCAGCAACAGATGTGATGCGTATTCGACTATTCCGTGCCAAAACCTATTCAGAGCACAAAATAGGTTACAATCACTGCTTTACGAACTATCACTTAAGACAAGCTTGTATTGTCCCACATAACGAGAGCATGACCAAATACGGACTGCGTGCACGGGTGGTGATCCTGACCATCACCCCCACCCTGATTATCGGCCTGTTGCTGAGCGCGTTTTTTACCAAGAACCGCTACGACGATCTGGAAGACCAGATAGCCCTGAGCGGCGCAGCCATCATCGAACCCCTTGCTCTCTCCCTGGAGTATGGACTCACTAACGAAAGCCGGGAAAATGTCCGGCGTCTGATTGGCTTTGCGCACCGGCAGCATTCTAAATATGTTCGCGGAATTGCAGTCTTCGATGACGACAACAAGCTGTTTGCCACCTCCAATTACCACCGCAACCTGGCGATGCTGGCACTCCCGAACGGTGTTGAGCCGCCGAATGTGCTCGACGTAAAGCAAAGCCATGATTCGCTCATCCTCAGAATGCCCATTAAAGCGATAGGCCGCTTTAACAGTGCCCTTAGCAACGAAGCCAACCTCGGGTATGTGGCCATGGAGATGGACCTGACCTCAGTTCAGCTCCACCAGTACCAGGAACTGATGACTGCATTTCTCGTCGTACTTACCGGTGTATTTCTCTCCGCCCTGGCAGCCGGACGGCTGGTGAAAGACGTTACCCGGCCAATATCCAACATGGTCAGCATGGTCGATCGCATCCGGCGCGGACACCTTGGCTCGCGGATTGAAGGCCAGATGCTCGGTGAGCTGGATACCCTGAAAAACGGTATCAACGCAATGGCGGTTTCCCTATCCGAATACCATTCTGAGATGCAGCAAAGTATCGACCAGGCAACTTCCGACCTGCGGGAAACCCTCGAGCAGTTGGAAATCCAGAACGTCGAGCTGGATATCGCCAAGAAGGACGCGCAGGAGGCAGCCCGGATTAAATCCGAATTTCTTGCCAACATGTCCCACGAACTGCGCACACCGCTGAACGGGGTGATTGGCTTTACCCGACAGATGTTGAAAACCCGACTGACGCCAAGCCAGCGTGACTACCTGCAGACAATTGAAAAGTCAGCCAACAACCTGCTGACAATCATCAACGACATTCTGGATTTCTCGAAACTGGAGGCGGGCAAACTGATGCTGGAAAACATCCCGTTTGATTTCCAGGATACGGTTGATGAAGTGATGCGCCTGCTCGCACCAATGGCACATGAGAAAGGTCTGGAGCTCAACCTCAGGGTGGAAAACCGCATTCCGTCCGGCGTGATTGGCGACCCACTCCGCATTCAGCAAGTGCTCACTAACCTTATTGGCAATGCCAGTAAGTTCACCGAACGCGGGCAAATTGATGTTGAAGCCTCGCTCAAGCTCGACCGCGAAGATATAGTGGAAGTACAGTTCAAAGTCCGTGACACTGGCATCGGTATTTCAGAGCGCCAACAGAGCCAGCTTTTCCAGGCCTTCCGGCAGGCAGATGCAAGCATATCGCGCCGCTATGGAGGTACCGGCCTTGGGTTGGTGATTACCCAAAAACTGGTCAAGCAGATGGGCGGGGAAATCGGCCTTCGCAGTCGCCTGCACCAGGTTCCACCTTCTGGTTTACCCTCACGCTGGTGAAAACAGACCTTCCGGTATCCCACCCTATCAATGTCGATGCCCTTGCCGGACACTCCATGCTGTTGGTGGAACCGAATGATTACGCAGCCACCAGCATGCGCAACAGGATGACCGAATTTGGCCTGACCTTTGAGCACGTATCTGTATTGCCAGATGAGGTTTCCCGCTTTGATACCGTGCTTTACAGCGTGGCAGCCGGGAATGTGCCGGACGTTAATACCCTTCTTGATGTGGCGTACAAGGCCGAGCAGTTCTCCGACAAAGTCATTTTCAGCCTGCCGACCACGGAACTGGCCCTTTCTGAGCGGTTGCTGAGCCATGGCGTATATGCCTGTATTTCCAAGCCGGTCACCTATCGCAAGCTGGCGGACCTTATTACTGAAGGGCAGGAGCTCACTTACCTGCCGGAACCGGAAACACCGGTGTTACACCACAAACTGCCTCTTACGGTCATGGCAGTGGATGACAACCCGGCCAACCTCAAGCTGATAGAGACCCTTCTGAAAGAGCGGGTGGATACCGTGGTGACTGCTGAGCACGGGGGCATTGCGGTAGAAAAAGCTCGCCAGCAAAAGTTCGACATAATCCTGATGGACATCCAGATGCCGGAGATGGACGGCGTGTCGGCCTGCCAGGCCATCCGGGGCATCGAGTTGAACCGGACAACCCCAGTTATCGCAGTCACAGCCCACGCCATGGCCGGTGAACGTGAACGCCTGCTCGATGCAGGCATGGACGATTACCTGACTAAACCGATTGAGGAGCCTATCCTCGAGCAGGTGCTGAACAAGTGGACCCGGGTCGCCGGGCATACACCGGAGGCCAATGACCCAGCCCCGCAGGTATCACCAATATCCCTGTCCGGGAACAGCCTTGACTGGCAAATGGCTCTGAAACAGGCAGCCGGAAAAGAAGACCTTGCGCAAGAGATGCTGCAGATGCTGGTCGACTCCTTCCCTTCCGTCGAAGAAGCGGTTCAGGGCGCTCTGGATGGTAAGGACATTGAGCTTTGGCAGGTTATCCATAAACTCCATGGCAGTTGCGCATACAGCGGTGTCCCCACGCTCCGCCAGCTTTGCTACACACTGGAAAGCGGCCTGAAAAATGGCGCATCCGCAGAAGATCTTGAACCTGAGCTTTATGAACTTCTTGATGAAATCGGCCATGTCCGGAACGCTGCAACCAGCCACCTCACATAAACCTCTCTTCACAAGGCTGCCGTCTCCCGGCAGCCTTTTCCTCAACTGGAAAAATCTCCTTATTGCTACTTAACTTAAACGGTTTAGTACAAAAAATAAGGCAACCAATGAACAATACCATGCAGACGTTTTCGCGGCTGAAAATCCTACTGGGCGTTTTTTGCCTGTCCGCAACAGTGACTGTCAGCGCCATCATTGCCGGCCTGGAGGACATTGTCCTCTATGGTGCTTTGTCAGCAACGCTGATAAGCGGATTGCTCAGCTTTCGTTTGCAAATACAAAAGCGACACATCACTGCCAGCCGTGACGACCTCGAAATGGTAACCCTTGGCCCTGACCCCATACTCGTTGTGGATGACAGCGGCACAATTGTCGCCAGCAACCCGGCGGCAAACAAAATGTTCGACATCAAGCAGGGAAACCTACTCGGCAGAAAAGTGGAATCATTGATACCCGCAGCCAGCCGGACACAACATGCCAACCTGCGCGAGCTGTACTTCAAATCCGGCGGCCGTTTCCAGATGCGAAATGCGGTGACCGGGGTGTCTGATACCGGCCGTGCACTCAATATTGAAGTGCACCTGAATCATGTCACCATCGGTGACGGCCACTATGCCGTGGCGGCGATTCGGGATATCTCTATCATCATTGAACGGGAAAAGGAGCTTGCCCAGTCAGAGCGGCGTTTCAGGGAAACCTTTGAAAAAACGTCCTGTGGTCTGTCGCACCTTAGCCTGGGCGGGGCTTTTATCCGGGCTAACCAGCCTCTGATGATAAAGTTTGGCTACACACAGGAGCAGCTTTCTACCCTGACATTCCAGGATCTCATTCACCCCGATGATATAGAGAATTACAGCCAAAAACTCAAATCCCTCACGATGGGAAAAACAGCCCAGTTCGAAATGAATGCTCAGGTGAGAAACACTCACGGGATTTTTTGCTGGGTAAAGCTGACCGTTTCCCTTATCAGGGATGACCTGGAACAGCCGGACTACTTTATTCTTGCATTTGACGATGTAGAGCAGGTGAAGCGGACAGAAAGCCGGCTGTTGCTCGAAGAAAGTAAGTTCCGGGGGCTTGCTGAAAGCCTGTCAGATAACACCGTGGTTTGGGTGTCAACACCAGGTATCGGTGAAATACTCTACGTAAACACGGGGTTTGAAAAGATATGGGGGCGTACCCGCGGCTCACTTTACAACAGCCCCAAGTCTTTCATGGAGATCATCCACCCGGATGACATCAGGCGCGTCCGGGAGCACGTAGTGCGGCATGCCAACGGCACCTGGGATATTAAATACCGTATCGTGCGGGATGATGGCGATGTTCGCCATATTCATGACACCGGGAAAGGCATATTGGGTAAAAACCAGCAACTCGAGTTCCTGGTTGGGACAGCAAAAGACTGCACCGATGAGGAAGTGCGTCAGCACCAGTTGGAGGACTCTCTTGAGCAACTGCGTGTTGCCTACCAGAAGTTGGCTGAGACGGCAGATTCTGACGGACTGACCGAGGTGCTCAATCGCCATGCCCTTTACCGGGAACTGGAAAAAGAGTTTATCCGGTACAAGCGATACCGCTCTCCGACGAGCCTTTTGCTGATTAATATTCAGGACTTTCGCAAGATTAATAAAAAATATGGCCACCAGACCGGGGATCGTGCGCTCAGATACTTTGCCAGCATCCTCCGGGAAGTCTTGCGCGAATCAGACTCCCTTGGCCGCGTCGGCGCGGATGAATTTGCTGTCCTTGTCAGGGAAAGTAACCGGGAATCGACGATGGAACTTGCTGAGCGTTTACTGGCAACCAGCATTGAAGTGCCGGTCACCAATGAGCTCACAATCCCAATCCAGATTTCATGTGGTATTTCGTCTCTGTCACCCCATATCAATACTGTCGATGAGTGGCTGACGTGTTGTGACAAAGGCGAATTCAGACAGGAAAAGAAAGCACAGCAGTGGAAAATCCGGGATAAGGTGGAAGACAACCCCGGGCAGGATGCGGAATCAGGCTGATTCCAGGATCACAGTCGCAACTGCGTATTGCTGCTCATCGGCAATGGTTAGGAATACTGCGGTTACGCCAAGGCGCTCTGCCAACGCTTTGGCTTCTCCGGACATGGTCAAGACCGGACGACCGGACGCTTCATTGCTGGTGGTGAAATCTTGCAGGGTGACACCGGCAGCGATACCGGTGCCCAAGGCTTTGGCGGCAGCCTCTTTTACCGCAAACCGCTTGGCAAGAAACCGGGCCGGGAATTTATGCTGACGAAAGGTTTCCAGCTCAGGTTCACTCAAAACCCGCCGCGCCAGGCATCACCCCGAGCCAGCGCTTTCTCCATCCGCGCAATTTCAACGATGTCTGTTCCCAGCCCGATCACTGCCATTACAAACGCGCTTCCCGCATGATCGCTTTCATGTCTGCCACTGCTTTTGGCAGCCCATCAAACACGGCGCGGCCGATAATCGCATGACCGATGTTCAGCTCATACACCTCAGGCAGTGCGGCAATTGGGGCGACATTGTGATAGGTCAGGCCGTGACCGGCGTTAACTTTCAGGCCGACATCCGCTGCGTAGCTTGCTGCCGCAGAGATTTTCTTCAGCTCAGCCTGGCGCTCGGTTTCTGTATCAGCGTCGGCATAGTGCCCGGTATGAAGCTCAATGTAAGGTGCGCCTGCTGCTACTGCGGCATCAATCTGGGTGCGGTCCGGGTCGATAAACAGGGAAACCAGGATGCCCGCTTCAGAAAGCTTGTCTGTGGCAGCTTTTACCCGTTCCAGGTTACCCGCCACATCCAAACCGCCTTCTGTCGTCAGCTCTTCACGTTTTTCCGGAACCAGACAAACGAAATCCGGCTTCACTTCCAGCGCAATACCGACCATTTCATCAGTGACGGCCATTTCAAGGTTCATTCGGGTCTGGATAGTGTCACGCAACACATAAACGTCACGGTCGACGATATGGCGACGGTCTTCACGCAGGTGAATGGTGATACCGTCTGCACCGGCACGTTCTGCAATTTCTGCCGCATGAACAGGATCCGGATACTTGGTTCCGCGGGCATTGCGCAAGGTGGCAACGTGGTCGATGTTTACACCGAGATAGATGGCACTCATAAACGTCATTTCCTTGTTCTTGGCAGGAACAGCTCCCTGCTTTTTAACGGCTTGCCACCAAGATAGGGTTTAAGCGCAATACGTGTAAAGCGCTTCGCAGCACGCAACTGCTCTACAGTTGAGAATTCCCTGGCGGCAATCGCCTTTAATTCATTGCCTAAAAAGATAAGGTTGTGGTTCTTCATCAGTGAGGCAACAAAACCCTGCTGCTCACGGAATAGATACGTCATGTTATCGCTAACCGGTTCCCCACTGCCAGCACAATGAAGAAAATCAATGCCGTAGCCAAGTGCATCCAGCAACGCCAGCTCAAAGCGGCGAAGCGCGGGTTCGGGGTTGTGGTACCGGGCGAGTTCAGTCAGTGCGTTGACGTAGTCAAAAAACAGTGTCGGATACGACGTGCCGTTTTCAATCACACGGCCGACCAGTTCGTTGAGGTAAAAACCGGAATAGAGAGCTTTGCCGGAGAGTGGAAGGGCAAGGCCAATAGGCTCGGCCTGACGGAGAGTAAACATCTCCCCGCGGCCGGACCATTTCATAAGAAGCGGCGTGAAAGGTTGCAAAGCGCCCTTCAGGTTTGAACGCTTGCTGCGCGCCCCTTTTGCCATCAGGGTTACCCGACCGGACTGCTCACTGAAAACATCCAGGATCAGGCTGGTTTCACTGTAGGGACGGGCATGGAGGACAAAACAGCGTTGCAGCCCTTCCATCTTACCTCTTAAAGATCGTCAATGTAGCCAAGGCTGCGCAGCGCACGTTCGTCGTCTGCCCAACCGGATTTCACTTTCACCCACAGCTCAAGGTACACCTTGCGCTCGAACAGCTCTTCCATATCCAGGCGGGCTTCCCGGCCAATGGTTTTGATCTTCTCGCCACCTTTGCCGATAACCATCTTCTTCTGGCCATTACGCTCAACCAGAATCAGGCCGTTGATATGGAAACCGTCTGTTTCCGGGTTGTAGTCAAACCGCTCAATCTCGACGGTCACAGAGTAAGGCAGTTCATCACCGGTGAAACGCATCAGCTTCTCACGGATGATTTCAGAGGCCATAAAACGCTGGGAACGGTCGGTCACATACTCTTCAGGGAAGAAGTAGTCACTTTCCGGCAGGTACTGGCGTACCAGCTTCTCAACCACATCGATATTGGTACCGTGCTTGGCTGACACAGGGACAACGTCAATGAAATCCATCTTGTCAGACAGATCTTTAAGGTGCGGGAAGAGTTCTGCCTTCTCCCTGACGTTATCCACTTTGTTCACCAACAGGACGGTTGGCAGCTCAGACTTGCGCAGCTTGTTGAGCACCATTTCATCGTCTTCGGTCCAACGGGTTCCGTCCACAAGGAAAAGCACCAGGTTGACGTCGGTCAGTGAGCTGGTTGCCGCACGGTTCATCAACCGGTTGATGGCGCGCTTTTCTTCGATGTGAAGACCCGGAGTATCCACGTACACCGCCTGGTAGCCGTCACGGGTATCGACGCCCATGATGCGGTGGCGGGTAGTCTGCGGTTTACGCGATGTGATCGACAGCTTCTGCCCGACCAGACGGTTGAGCAGGGTAGATTTGCCAACGTTAGGCCGGCCGACAATCGCAATAAATCCGCAGTGGGTTTTGTCTGTCATGACTCTAACTGTCCAAGTGCCAGTTCTGCTGCTGCCTGCTCTGCCTTGCGCCGGCTGCTGCCTTTTCCAATGACAGGCTTATCCAGGCCTGCTACGTCGCACTGAACGGTAAATTCCTGATTGTGGGCTTCACCGTGTACCTTCACCACATTATAGGCGGGAAGTGGCTGTCGGCGACCCTGCAGGAATTCCTGAAGGCGGGTTTTCGGATCTTTCTGGCCGACACCCGGCTGGATGGTATCCAGGCGGCTGGCATACCAGGACAATACAATCTTGCGGACCATCTCGATATCACTGTCGAGGTAGATCGCGCCGATGATGGCCTCCACGGCATCAGCAAGGATTGAATCACGGCGGAAGCCGCCGCTTTTCAGCTCGCCCGGGCCAAGCAGCAGGTTGTCACCGAGGTCAAACTCGCGTGCCAGCTCTGCCAGGGTGTTACCGCGAACCAGGGTCGCACGCATGCGGCTCATATCCCCTTCGTTCACAGTTGGGAAGCGATGGTACAGATCATCGGCAATCACAAAACTAAGAATGGAGTCCCCAAGGAACTCCAGTCTTTCGTTGTGCGTACCATTGGCACTTCTGTGAGTCAGTGCCAGGTTCAGGTGTCCTTCGTCGTTAAACTGGTAACCCAGCTTACGCTGAAGGCGATTAAAAGGCGTTGTCATATATTCTCAATCAGTCAATGCCACCGATGCGGTTGAATCTCACACCGGAGGGAACCCAAGACGGCAAAATGCTGTCTTCACCGCGTTCGAATTCAAAGCTGATCCAGATCCCTACCGCTTTGCCGACCAGATTCGCTTCAGGCACAAAGCCCCAGAAACGGCTGTCAGCACTGTTGTCACGGTTGTCGCCCATCACAAAGTAGTGCCCTTGCGGAACAACCCATTCAGCCACACCCGGACGCGGACGATAAGCCTGGGTCAGGTCGTGCTTGAGCGGGTTAAGCAGGATTTCGTGGTTGTGTTTACCCAGTGTTTCTTCAACCTGGTCGAGATAAACCGGACCCTGTTTGAATTCACTTTCATGCATGTTTGACCAAGGCACCAGCTTGCACTCTTTCTCGCCCTGGCTCTTGATACAGATACGCTTGTCTGAAAGGTAACGCACGGTATCGCCCGGCATACCGACAACACGCTTGATGTAGTCAATGCTTGGTTGAAGCGGGTATTTAAACACTACCACGTCACCACGCTCTGGCTCCCCGGTTTCCACCAGCTTGTGGCGGAAAACTGGATCACGCAGGCCGTAAGCAAACTTCTCCACCAGGATGAAATCGCCTACCAGCAGTGTGGGCATCATGGAACCGGATGGGATCTGGAACGGCTCATAAATAAAAGAACGCAATACCAGAACCAAACCAATCACGGGGAAAATAGAGCTGGCTGTTTCCACCCAGCCCGTAGGTTGGGCGGCGTCCGCCACAACCTTGTCATCCACGTTTGCACCTTCAGCACTGAGTGCTGCCCGTACTTCTGCCTGGCGTCTTTTCGACCAGACAAACCTGTCCAGCGCCCAGATGATACCGGTGAATACAGTCACCACCACCAGTATCAGTGAAAACGTGTTTGCCATTACTTTCCCCTAAGATTTTATTTGTCTTTTCCTACATGCAGAATGGCAAGGAAGGCTTCCTGAGGCAGTTCTACGTTACCGATCTGCTTCATTCGCTTCTTACCTTCTTTCTGTTTCTGCAACAGTTTCTTCTTACGGCTTACATCACCACCGTAACACTTCGCCAGTACGTTCTTCCGCAGCTGTTTAACGGTAGAACGGGCGATAACGTGGTTACCGATGGCTGCCTGGATGGCAATATCAAACTGCTGGCGAGGGATGAATTCACGCATCTTCTCAACCAGGTCACGGCCACGGCTCTGCGATTGCTCTTTGTGGGTGATAATCGCCAGTGCGTCAACACGGTCACCGTTAACCAGAATATCCACGCGAACCATGTTCGAGGTTTCAAAGCGCTGGAAACCGTAATCCAGGGACGCATAACCACGGGAGGTCGACTTCAGGCGGTCGAAGAAGTCCAGAACCACTTCTGCCATCGGGATATCATAAGTCAGTGCACCTGGTTGCCGTGGTAAACCATGTCTACCTGCATACCGCGCTTCTCAACGCACAGGGTAATTACGTTACCCAGGTATTCCGTTGGTACCAGAATGTTACAGCGGGCAATCGGCTCACGCATTTCTTCAATGTCGTTTACCGCAGGCAGTTTGGCCGGGCTGTCCACCAGCATCATTTCACCGTTGGTCTTCTTCACTTCGTAGACTACGGTCGGTGCGGTGGTGATGAGGTCCAGATCGTATTCACGCTCCAGACGCTCCTGAATGATTTCCATGTGCAACATGCCAAGGAAACCACAACGGAAACCAAAGCCCAGTGCAGCAGAGTTCTCTGGCTCGTAGAACAGTGACGCATCGTTGAGGCTCAGTTTGCCCAGCGCATCGCGAAAGTTCTCGTAATCGTCAGACGAAATCGGGAACAGGCCGGCATAAACCTGTGGCTTCACTTTCTTAAAGCCCGGCAGTGCAGTTTCGCAGCCACCTTTGGCCAGCGTCAGGGTATCACCCACTGGCGCACCAGTGATGTCCTTGATACCGCAGACAATCCAGCCCACCTCACCACAGTTCAGACCTTTGGTGTCTGTCTGCTTAGGGGTGAAGATACCAATACGGTCGATACCCCACACCTGGCCGGTGCTCATCACCTTAATCTTGTCACCTTTTTTCAGTGAGCCGTTTTTCATGCGCACCAGGGAAACAACACCCAGGTAGTTATCGAACCAAGAGTCGATAATCAGGGCTTGCGGCGCAGCATCCGGGTCACCTTCCGGTGGCGGAATCAGGCGGACGATATCTTCCAGCACGTCATCAACGCCCACGCCGGTTTTCGCCGAACAACGGGTCGCTTCAACGGCATCGATACCTACGATGTCTTCAATTTCTTCAGCCACGCGCTCTGGATCTGCAGCTGGCAGGTCAATCTTGTTAAGGATTGGCACCACCTCAAGGTCCATTTCAATGGCGGTGTAGCAGTTAGCCAGCGTTTGGGCTTCTACGCCCTGGCCTGCGTCCACCACCAGCAGCGCACCTTCACAGGCAGCCAGAGAGCGGGATACTTCATAGGAGAAGTCCACGTGTCCCGGAGTGTCGATGAAGTTCAGCTGGTATGTCTCACCATCTTTGGCGGTGTAATTCAGGGTTACACTCTGGGCTTTGATGGTAATACCGCGCTCGCGCTCGAGATCCATCGAGTCAAGGACCTGCTCGGCCATTTCGCGGTCGGTGAGGCCTCCACACACCTGGATAAGACGATCCGATAGGGTCGACTTACCATGGTCAATGTGGGCAATAATCGAAAAGTTACGAATATGCTTCATAGATTGGCGTGACTAACTCATTCTGTTCAGATTGGGATCTTTCGATCAAGTTGCGGGATTCTACCGAATTTAGCGGCTAGTCGCTATCCTCACTTGCGGCATTTATCGCCAGCCCGGCTTCTATCGGTGTGCCCAGCACCCGGAGCAATACCGGCTTGAGGTGGCTTTCATTTTCCCGTTTTCTCGCAATGCTGCGGGCAAGGAATAACCCGGCAGCCGCGAACAACAACGCGCAGAGGATGATAATTCCCTCTCCGGCGCCAATCAGGGTTGCGAAAAACTGGCCAAGCGCTGTACCAGCAATTAACCCAAACAGGGGCACCAGATAAACCAGCATGGCAGAGCCCAGCACGCTGCGCTCTGTCAGACCGATTTCCACTTGAGTACCCGGTGAGAGTTTTTTGTCGGAGGCAACGCTGACCGACAGGTCGCGGCCAGGCAATGCCTTACTGACAATACCGGTCCCGCAACTTGATTGTGATGCACAACTGCCGCAGCTTGATTGCTGCCGGCAGCTCAGTAAAAGTTCGCCCTTTTCTGCCCTTACGACAGTGGCAACTGCGGTGATCATGGTGGAGCCTTACTGATTTACGGTAACTTGTTGAGACGCCTTACCCTGTCGGGAAGCATCCTCAGCCTTGGCATCTACCTGAATTTTCGCCGGGCTGATAAATCGAACCGACTCAGCCACGCTCCGTGCGGTGTCTGGCGGGATATCCCCCACGACGGTCACTTCAGTGTTGCCAACAACAAAGCTGTGAAGGGTACGTCGGCCCTGGCGCACCATCTGTTGGTTGACAGAGTTTTGGTCAGCTTTGGACAGGTAGACAGAAAATGAAAACAGACCGTCACTGAACATCTGGCTTTCCACCGGCTTTTCAGTCATCAGCAAACGGTGGCGGTTTTGGTAAACCGGCTTAAAGCCCCGCGGCAGTTTGGAGACTTCCCAGCCCAGGGCAACATTCGGCGCTTTCGGAATATCCACGACCGGAGGCAATTTCACCGTTTCAAGTTGCTTCATGGCTTCGCCAACTTTCGGCGTGACAACCAGCGACACGGTACGGTATTGCTCGATAGGGTCACCATCGCGGTCCAGCAGATCTGCACGCACCAAAAGCTTGGTTCGCTCATCGACCCAGATCACGTAGGAATAACGCTCTCCGTCTTTGGGAACAACGCGCACAACGTAACAGGGCAAACCGGCTTCACGGGCCCGGCCAAGCGAAATGAAATCGTAGTACTTCGCCAGATCGTCGATGTCGGCCTGCATGACTGCCGGAATAGGCGCAACAATAGCTTCACTTTTGATGGTGAAAGGTTCAATACCCGGTTCAAAATAGCTGACTTCATGGCCCCGCTGAATCACTTCGCGTGGCGGGCCGCTTAAATAGGCAAGCTGGGAGAAATTGTGGTTGTCGACAATGGCGTGACGGAAACGCAGCGGCTCAATGCTGTTCTTCCGCACCCAAATGTATGATAACTCGTAGTTGAGTTCGGCAGTTGCCTTGTCCATTTGATGCAACAAAGCCTCGGCAGACCCTGAGTCAGCCGAGGCTTGTCCAGACATCAAACTGACCAGCGCTACAACACCGACCAGAATTTTTTTCATTCTACTCCCACACTTATTGCTGTGAAGCTGCAGGTATGTCCTGATGCTGTCCGGTAGTATGCAGTTCACTCTGGGCATTCAGGCGAAGCTGCAATTCATAATCCTGCAAAATAGCATTGATGCGCTTACGTTGCTCCATCAATTGCGCCTCTGTAGGCTGCTGTCTTAATGACTCACGACTCAGACTAACCGGCTCGGCCTGGCCAGTAAAAGGAACAGTCTGAAGAACGGGAAGCTGGCTGTCCGCAAGCTGCGGGGCACCTGAATCGCCGCCATTGTATTGTTGTACGCCAACAATCACCGCGAGGGTCACTGTTGCTGCAATCGCTACCTGCCCGAACTGGTGGAACCAGCTAGGCATAGAACGGCGCGCAGTATGGGGGTAGTTGATCTTCCTGCGTCGCAACCTCTTTAAGAGGTGCCGATGCTGTATGGGGCTTGTAAGCCGGCTCGTCTTCAAGGGCCATAGCTACCTTACCTGCGATATCACACTGGTGAGCCGAAGCTGACTCACCACGCATCACATCGCGGATAGTATGGTAGCTTGCCCATGTTTCGAGGGCTTCTGGGGAGGTTTCCACTTCACTGATCACATCCTGGCTCAGTGCTTCCCCATCCAGCATTGCAGAAATATTCTCTTTTTCCGCCATTGATTCCACCATCAAATTTGTCACGTTTGGTGCTAACGATTAATGAGTGGTGCGATTCGCTTATCTACCGCTTCCCTTGCCCGGAAAATACGCGACCGCACTGTCCCTACAGGGCACTCCATGACTTCAGCGATTTCCTCATAGCTGAGACCTTCGATCTCACGAAGGGTAATCGCTGTTTTCAGGTCGTCAGGAAGAGACTCGATTGTCGAAAAAACCACCTGTCTTATCTCATCTGACAACATTAAATTCTCAGGGTTCGAAATTTCTTTTAATGCACTGCTCTCTTCGTAGTATTCGGCCTCTTCTGCATCAACATCGTTGGCAGGTGGCCTGCGACCCTGGGCGACTAAATAGTTTTTGGCTGTGTTAACCACAATCCGGTAAAGCCAGGTATAAAACGCACTTTCTCCCCGAAAACCGGGCAGGGCACGATAGGCTTTAATAAACGCTTCCTGAGCGACATCCGGGATATCGCCCTGGTTGCTGACATAGCGTGCAATCAGGTTACAAACCTTGTTCTGGTATTTAATGACCAAAAGGTTAAATGCCTGTTTATCTCCATTTTGCACACGCTCGATCAGCACCTGATCTGTAATCTGCTCGCTCATCCGAGCGTTTACCCCTTATGTTTATTGTTAACGCCCGATTGCAGGAAGTTTATAGGAATTCTATTGACACCCTGCTGCGCATGAGCATTATCTATGAGTCTGAAGTCTGACGAAAGTTCCGCCAGACATTAAAAAGTTTTCGGCCCGTCACGAGCCACAATAACCATGCTAGACAGCACGATAGTAGCAAGCAGCCGAAGTGACTGCATCCTTTGATACCCGCTAAACGTCATACTCGTGTCAGCCAGAAGTCAACATAGACAGGGAACCTCTAACACTATGACCAAGCAGCAACAGCACCAGTGTGACATTCTGGTGATCGGCAGCGGTGCCGCCGGTTTGTCACTCTCCCTCCGTCTCGCGAGGAAACATAAGGTGACCGTGCTGAGCAAAGGCCCTTTAAATGAAGGCGCCACT
Source organism: Photobacterium sp. JCM 19050 (assembly GCA_001310455.1). Lineage (GTDB taxonomy): Bacteria > Pseudomonadota > Gammaproteobacteria > Enterobacterales > Vibrionaceae > Parasalinivibrio. The sequence goes on along the minus strand of BAXG01000038.1, from coordinate 20,831 downwards.
TACTATGCCCAGGGCGGCATTGCCGCAGTTTTTGATGAAGAAGATGACAGCATTGACGCGCACGTCGACGACACCATGATAGCGGGTGGCGGGATTTGCGAAGAGGATGTTGTCCGGTTTATTGCCGAAAATGCGAAGGACTGCGTTCAATGGCTCATTGACGGCGGCGTCCCTTTCGACCAGGAAGAGACCGAGGACGACGAGGAGCCGCGCTACCACCTGACACGGAGGGTGGTCACAGCCACCGGCGTATTCTCCATGCGGCAGACGCAACCGGCATGGCAGTGCAAACTACCTTGCAGGAAAACGCCCACGCCCACCCGAACATCACAGTGCTGGAGCGCTACACGGCTATCGACCTGATAACCAACGCCAAAATCGGCCGTGACAAACCCAACCGGGTTCTTGGTGCCTACGTCTGGAACCGCAACCGGGAGGCGGTGGAAACCGTGCGGGCAAAATTCGTCATCCTTGCAACCGGCGGTGCATCCAAGGTTTACCAGTACACATCCAACCCGGACGTATCTTCCGGGGATGGCATTGCTATGGCCTGGCGCGCCGGGTGCCGGGTGGCAAACCTCGAATTCAATCAGTTCCACCCACCTGCCTTTTCCACCCGGATGCCCGAAACTTCTTGCTGACCGAAGCCCTTCGCGGCGAAGGCGCATACCTGCTCCGCCCGGATGGCAGCCGTTTTATGCCGGAGTTTGATGAGCGAGGCGAGCTGGCTCCGCGCGACATTGTTGCCCGGGCCATCGACTACGAAATGAAGCGTCTTGGTGCGGATTGCATGTACCTGGACATCAGCCACAAAGACCCGGACTTTGTGCAAAAGCACTTCCCGACCATAAACGAAAAATTGTTGCCGCTCGGTTTTGATCTGACTAAAGACCGGATCCCCATTGTTCCTGCTGCGCACTATACCTGTGGCGGTGTGATTGTGGACAAGCGCGGACGCACTGACCTGCCCGGCTTGTATGCGATCGGCGAGGTAAGTTACACCGGCCTTCACGGCGCAAACCGCATGGCGTCGAACTCTTTGCTCGAATGCGTAGTTTACGCCTGGTCTGCCGCTCAGGATATCTTCCGGGAAGCGTCTAAAGCTGAAATGCCCCCTCAGTTGCCTTCATGGGATGAAAGCCAGGTAAGCTGTTCTGATGAAGAGGTAGTTATCCAGCACAACTGGCATGAACTGCGTCTGTTTATGTGGGACTACGTCGGTATCGTGCGCTCAACCAAACGCCTTGAGCGGGCCCTTCGCCGCATAGAGCTTTTGAAGCAGGAAGTGCATGATTACTACAGCAACTTCCGGGTTTCCAATAACCTGCTGGAGCTGCGTAACCTGCTCCAGGTCGCTGAGCTTATCGTCCGCTGCGCCATGGCTCGACGGGAAAGCCGGGGGCTCCACTACAATATCGACTACCCCAACACCCAGCCAGATGCCGGCCCCACTATCCTTAAGCCGGACAACCAGTAACCAGAAGGCCGGGAACCCTTCCCGGCCGGATTCCATGGGTGTCAGGGCTCGTTTTCCGTGTGGGTTTGCAGGTAACCCGAAAGACGGCAAAGTGAGCGGTAACTCAGGTCATCCGTCGCATCATAAAAGCAGACAATGTTCTGCCTTACCCCGCCCCGTAACACCTCCAACCACACCAGCCGGGTATTGACCATAACAACCCGTTCCACCACTGCGGAGTTTCCCTGCCAGCGCACGCTGCCGCTTATCAGTAGGCGCAGCACACCCTGGTGGGCAGTTGCTTTTTGACGGCTTTTGCCATACTCGTTGACCAGTAGGGCAATCAGTACAGCACTGAGTTCTAGGGGAAACGCGGTAAAGAACAGCAAAGACAAGCCGGCCAGACTGTAGATTACGGTTATCAGTGTCAGGCCGGTTTTTGAGGGAGTGAGGTTAACCTCAGCGGAGCTTGGATCGGTTGTGGGCGACAATTTGATCTACCATGGCAGCAATCGCCGGGTTCTCACTGCGGCCATGTCCCATCAGCCAGTTAAAGAGATCCGGATCATCACACTCCAGCAAGGCTACAAAGTCCTTCTGATCCTGCTCAGACAGCGACTCAAACTGCTCTTCAAAAAACGGCATAATGATAACATCCAGCTCCAGCATACCACGGCGGCATGCCACTTAATCCGTGCTTTCTCTTCTGCACTAAACATGGCTTCCTCAGATAAATCAGTGTTTCATAAGATTTGCCAGAGTTTACCCCTGTTATCGCTGTGCGCCCAGATTCAATCGCCCAAGATGCGATATTGCCCGGCATCACATCATCCACACCAGGCTGTTATAAACCCTTACTTTCCGTCTGCTGACAAAATCCGGCCTTGGGATTACCATTACCTCATTAGAATACAGAGGGAAAAACGATGACCACCTGGTACGAAAACCATGCTTTTACCGCACAGCCAATCGGCCACAATGATGCATTACCGGCATTGGCTGTCGTCGCACTGGATAACTGGTCTTTGATCACTGCAAGCGGCGAGGACACCGTAAAGTACCTGCAGGGTCAGATTACCTGTGACGTCACCGCCCTCGCTGAAACTGAATCCACCATGGCGGCGCATTGCGACGCAAAAGGTAAGATGTGGGCCGCATTTCGTCTTTTCCACCACAATGGCGGTCTTGCCTTTGCCATGCCCATCAGCCAGGCAGAAACAGAACTGAATGAAATTCGCAAATATGCCATTTTTTCCAAAGTCACCTTCGCCATCAGCGATGAAGTGCTTCTTGGCCTGACGGGCGGTGAAGCAAACCATGCAGTAGCCTCCCTGTTTGGTGAAGGTGGCAATGTACGCCGCGGCGAGTTTGGCTCTGCGGTTCTGACCGGGGAAAACCAATGGCTGCTTGCGCTCACTCCTGAAGGTGCCGACAAGGTTATCGAAGCCCTGAACACCGCCGTGCTGGCTGATCATACCCTCTGGGATCTATACGATATCAAGGCAGCAACGCCACGAATTGAAACAACAACCAGTGCCGAGCATATTCCCCAGGCCCTGAACCTGCAGGCCGCGGGCGGCATCAGCTTCAGCAAGGGCTGTTATACCGGACAGGAAACCGTTGCCCGCGCCAAGTACCGTGGTATGAACAAGCGCGCCATGTACCTGTTGGCCGGCGAGTCATCCGAAGCACCGAAAGCCGGAGACACACTGGAACGCCAGGTCGGCGAAAGTTGGCGAAATGGCGGTTCGGTTATCGCCGGTTACCGCTTTGCTGACGGCCAGGCACTGGCACTGGCAGTGCTCCCCAACAATCTGGAAGAAGAAACCGCATTCCGCCTTGAGGGGCAGGCGTCAGTCTGGCAGCGCTTGCCACTGCCGTATTCATTGGATGACGAATAACCGATGCAAACACCGGTTATTTCCCTTCTGGACCAGAATCAGATTTCCTACACGTTGCTCCGCCACAGCCAGCCGGTTTTTACGGTGGAAGAGGCCGCAGCGCAACGGGGCGTTGTGCCTGAGCAGATGGTTAAGTCTATCCTCGTCCGTGATATGGGTGGTCTTTACGCACTGGCCTGCGTCCCGGGCTTGAAGCAAGTTGACCCCAAACGGGTTCGCGCCCAGTTTAACTGCCGCCGTATGACCTGCGCCGACAGCGAAGACGTGCTGAAGGTCACCGGGTTTCAGATCGGGGCAGTCGCCCCCATTGCGCTTGCAACACCCCTGCCGGTGATTTTTGACCGTCAGTTGCTGGCCCATGCTACGGTAAACATCAGCTCCGGTGACCGCATGGCCGGTATTGAACTGGCCCTTGACGACCTCATGGCGCTTTGTCACCCGCAACTTGCCGACATCTGCCGGGAATAGCGGCTTTAATGAGTAAAAGGAAGTCATGAAAGACGTTAACTGGCGCGCCATCGACCTGAATTTGCTGATTGTATTCGATGCACTGATGGAAACTCGCAGCGTGACCCGCGCTGCGGATAAAGTTGCTGTTGGGCAATCAGCCATGAGCCACTCACTGGCAAGGCTGCGCACCTTACTTGATGATCCGCTGTTTATCCGTCAGGGCCATGAAATGGTGCCAACCGCCAGGGCCAAGGAAGTGGCACCTGTGGTTGAAGAAGTGCTCAATACCATCACCCACCGAATCTTAAAATCGCCTCTCTTTGATCCATCGGTTTATACCGGCTCCCTGCGCATTGGCCTGACCGACTACGCGGAGCTTATTTTTGCCCTGTTCTTTTCGACAACCTGATGGCGTCAGCACCGGGATCCCAGTTGAGTTTTCGCCCGGTTGATCGTGAAAACTACCAAAAAGCCCTGTCAGACAACGAAGTCGATGTCGTGATCGGCGCCATGGATCCGGAAAATACTGCCCGTTACAGCGCACAGAAAATCTACGAAGAGCAGCATGTCTGCCTGTTTGATGCCGAATCTACCGGTCTCAATGCACCTGTCCCACTTTCAGATTACCTGCTGACACCCCACGCCCTGGTCACCGCTGACGGCAAATTACAAAGCCCTGTGGACAAGACGCTCAGCGATATGGGTTTTAGCCGGCATGTCGCCATGGGCTCCCAACGATTTCTCACCGTTCGCCGCCTGCTGAAAGGCCGTAATCTGCTTTGCATCGTGGCGGAATTGATGGCCCGAATAGACAGCTTCGATGACGGCCTGATTCTCAGCCCGCCACCAATCCCGGTTGCCAGTTTTGATATTCGCCTAATTTGGCGTACATCCGATTCAGCCAACCCTCGGATAAGCTGGTTAAAAGACAGGGTTATTCATACCATTGAGAATGAAGTATCACGCTTGAGAAATTTATGATCACAGAGGCAATAACCGTCAAATTTCAGTTTTTTGAACTAATGCACCAAATTCCCCGGTCTATTGGGTGAGGAAGGCACAGGCATCACAGTGCCGTCATCATTGGGCAGGTATAATGACCGCCGTACACGGACATACTGCTGCAAGGGGAGAAAATGCGCATTTTCAAGCGTTACATTCCAAAACTCATCGCCAAACATGTCAGCCGCCTTTTCAGTGGCCGGGTCTATATCGCGGGACGCGGTGGATTCGAGTTTAATGAAGGTATGTTGCTGGTTCCGGTCAAGCCTGAGCACAGGCATTACCGGACGGTGAAGGAAATAAACCAGGAAATAAGAAGAATGCGCGCCTTGGAGTACTAAGACCTGTATAAACAGGTCTTAACGTATCGCAAAATCCCCGGTCTGTGAGCCGGGGATTTTCATTTCAGGTTCCTGAAGAAAGAGACTGAGATTACTCGTCTTCCTCAATCATCGCCTCGTAATCTTCCGCTGAAAGCAGTTCATTCAGTTCAGCCGGATCGTCAGCTTTTATCTGAAACAACCAACCGTCTCCGTAAGGATCTGAATTCACCAACTCAGGCGATCCTTCAAGATCTTCGTTAACTGCCAGCACTTCGCCGGTCAGCGGAGAGTAGATGTCCGATGCCGCTTTAACAGACTCGGCCACCGCCACATCATCACCGGCATCTACCTGATTACCGACATCCGGGGTGTCAATAAATACCATGTCACCCAGCAGCGCCTGCGCATGATCGGTAATGCCGATGGTAAAAACACCATCTCCTTCCGGACGCACCCATTCATGGGTATTAGTAAAGCTCAATTCTGTGGGAATGTTGCTCATCTTTCTCGATCCTTCCTTAAATCTTCCGGCCAGGGATTGTTAAACAAACATCGGCAAGACAGGTGCCTGTCCAGCGGTTCGCCCGACACCGGTTTGTTTCTACTAAAGCCAAGTTAGAAGACAGCCTGAAACTCTGCAAGGAAATATTCTGATAATCCGGCAATTGTTTTAAGTTGATCAAGGGAATGTGGCAGACGCAAAAAAGCCAGTCGTTTGACTGGCTTACAGATTCAATCAGTGACTATAAAACCTGTTTTTTACCGCATTTTTGCCAAGTCAGGTAAATCACCCTCAAGACCCAGGCTCGTAACATAAACTGTTGTTTGACTCCCGGTAACACATCTGCGGCTACCATCCCGATACCTCTCGCCAGTTTCTTGAGCGGATTGGCACCATCAAACAACTCACGAAAACCCTGCATGGCAGCGATCATCTTGGCAGCTTCTGCTTTTCGCCAACGCTCGTAGTGGCGAAGGTTTTCATGAAGACCGATATCTTTGCCCTGCTGCCACAGTGACACCAAATCCTCTGCCAGTGAAGCAGCATCCAGAAGCCCGAGGTTTACCCCCTGTCCAGCCAACGGATGAATGGTATGTGCGGCGTCTCCGACAAGAGCTATCCGGTTTTTGGCAAAATCACGTGCATAACGCATTTTAAGCGGGAAGGCTGCTCTGTCCCCTTCCACCCGGCATAGACCCAGCTGATTATCAAACGCCACGGTCAGTTGCTTGTTAAAGCTCTCTTCATCCATTGTGACCAGCCTGTCCGCTTTTTCCGGTGGCAGTGACCACACAATGGAGCACAAATCCGGTTCAGATAGCGGCAGGAATGCCAGCGGCCCCTCTGGTGTGAAAATTTGGCGGGCAACACCATCATGAGGCTCGCTACAACGGATATTGGCAACCAGCGCGCTATGGCCGTAATCGCGCCATGTAAGGGGGATATCGGCTTTGTTTCGCAGCCAGGAGTTGGCACCATCTGCCCCCACCACCAGCTTGGCGGTCAGCGACTGCCCAGACTCCAGTGTCAGCCAAGCTTCGTTTTCCCCCATTGCCAGAGACTGGCAACGGTCAGGCGCGAACAGCTCTACATTGTCCTGCCGCGTTACCCGATCAAGCAAAGCCAGCTGGATAACCCGGTTTTCCACAATATGACCCAGATCCGGCTGACCCAGGTCATCGGCCTTGAAGCCAATGTTAGCGAAGCTGTCCTGCTCCCAGACCTTCATTGCCATGTACGGCGCTGCACGGCGGGAAATGATGCCATCCCAGGCCCCAACACGACGAAGAATACGCTCGCTTGCCCGGCTGAGAGCCGAAACCCGGACATCCGGCAAGGGGTTAAGGGTTTCATCCGGTAACGTCCCCTCTATGACCGCGACCCGCAATTCGGTTTCAGCCAGCGCGGCCGCCAGTGTCAGTCCAACCATACCGCCGCCAATAATGGCGATATCGACACTTTTCATCATCATCGTGTTACCAGTCCCATTGTCCGTTGTACTAAAGGTGTTTTAAGGGTTTGGCTGCCAGCCATGGCCATTAATCCCAGGTTTCGCCCGAGAGCAAACAATATTGACGTGGACGAAAACCCGTAAACCAGCCCAGCTGTCAGCATTACAGTTTCTTCCCTGTCCTGCTCCCTTCGCTGGCGATATTGGCTTAACTGACCAAAATCGCCTGCTGATTCGCCGCGGGCAAGGCCAGCAACAATCTCTTCAGACAGGCTCAGCACATCCCTCAGGCCAAGGTTAAATCCTTGCCCAGCAATCGGGTGCAGGGTCTGGGCGGCATTCCCCACCACGGCAAAACGGTGGCTGGTCGTGCGCGTTGCCCGGCGCAAGATCAGCGGGTAGGAAAAACGCTCACCTACCTGAGTAACCTCGCCCAGGCGCCAGCCAAAGGCTTGTTGGAGCCGGTTTGCAAATGCGTTTTCGTCCATTGCGAGCACGTTTTCAGCTTCATCAGGAGGCATACACCACACCAAGGAGCAACGCCCCTGTGACATGGGCAGCAAGGCGACAGGGCCATGCTCGGTAAAGCGTTCAAATGCCCTTCCCTGATGAGATTGAGACGTCGAGACATTGGCAATCACCGCCACCTGGCCAAAATCATGCTCATCCCGGCCAATGCCAATAGCGTCACAACTGTCCGAGACCGCACCGTCAGCCGCGACCAGCAGCCCGGCTTCCAGCGTTTCTCCCGAGGCAAGGTTAACCGTGACCTTTTCCTCAGTCCGGGCCACTCCCGTCACGCTGTCGGGGCAAAAGAGAGCGATGTTTTCAACCGCTGACATAGCGTCATGGAAAACCCGGCCACAGTCAGCCAGCTCAACCACATTTCCCAGGTAAGGGACACCGTATTCCGACGCAGCAATCGGTGTCATCCCGCAATGGCCTCGATCAGACACATGAACATGTTCGATAGCGGTCGCATAGGGCTCGAGGGCCTGCCAGATGCCAATCTCATCGAGTTGACGGCAAGACCCCAGGGCAAGCGCGATACTGCGGGCATCATAACCCGGATGGCTGTCCAACTCCGGCGCAACAGCTTCCACCACTGCAATTGAGAGTTTTCTGCCATTCAATTTATGGCGGCATAATCTGTCCAACGCCAGTGCCAGTGTTGCACCAGCCATGGCCCCGCCAGCGATGACCACATCGTACTGCTTCATGTCTGCCTCAGTCCCGAACCATTGCTATTTTTGTACCTTCGCTATTTCGCGTACCTCTTTAGTGCAGGGTACGGCTCTCATCCGTTTTCAGTTTTTTACCCAGTTCCGCATGGAGAACCAGCGCACACATACGCACATGCTCAGCGACCTGTTCAAGCAGGTTTGCCTGCTCTTCCATGTCATCGTCTTCATCAACGCCAAGTTGTGCAATTTCACGCAGGTCTTCCAGCGCCTCTTTGCTTTCTGCGCTGAGCTCACCAATCTTGATGCCGGCAAGCCCAAGTCCTGCCATGAAGGTATTAACCCATTCACTCAATGCTTCAGCATGTTCAATAACACCGGCATTTTCCGGCAGCCACATAGCAAAACCCAGGCTGTCGTCATTCAGAGATTCCACCAGGGTGTCAAAACAGCTGATTGCCATTTCGCGCGGCGCTTCCGGCCACCCCATTCCCTCGTTGGTAAAATCATAAAGCATCGGCAGCCAGTCGGTACCTTCCGGCGACATGCCACCACAAAGCATTCCGGAGAGCAGTCCGTGCAGTTCCGCCGGCGACACGGCCAGGCTGTTCGCCATCAGGGTTGAGGCGGCTTTTTCGTAATCCAGACGGTTTGTCTCACTCACAGTCTTGCCCTTCTTGGTTTGTTCTCTAACCGCATAATCCTAACACGATACACTGCAATTTTTGCCTCGCTGCTCGTGCCTGTCAGAAAAAGAAACCGACTAATCGCTCAATTTCTGACAAAGCCGCTGGCAAAGGCGGCACCTGTGCCCCGCTAACGCCCCGAACCACTTGAAACTTCTACCCTCATTTTCTATAGTTTTCCTCCGTTGCGACGGGGTGCTTCCCGCATCCTGACAGGAGCCAGAAAACAGAATGAGCACGCAAGCTGTTGAGATCACCATTTTTGGGCGCACTCTGCGCGTAAATTGTCCGCAAGGGCAAGAGGACGCGTTGTTGCGTGCAGCAGAAGATGTCGATAAACGCTTGCAGGAACTGGCCGGACGCACTAAAGTTTCAAACACGGAGCAGCTGGTGACTATCGCTGCCCTGAACCTCTGCTATGAGCTCCACAGTGAGCGAAACAAAAATGCTGATGACATGGCAGAAATGACGCAGCGGATTAATATGCTGCAAACAACGATTGAACAAGCCTTGCTTTCACATAGCAAAAGCTGATAAAACGAATTCTCCCTGGGGTGTGCGTCAGGTGTCGATGTCCCTGAGCCGATGTTAACACCAAAGGTTTGTACTTACTGGCTATTGAGCATGCCCGGCACGTACCGGGAAGCCTACGGTTGGTATTGCAGGCCCGCCTTGAACCGTAGGGTTCAAGGGCTAAGACTCCAACGGCACTCTGGGGTATACCTTTCTTACGGTCTGTCTTTGTTATTACAGAAACCGTCGCAAAGCTTTCCTGAATCCCACATTCCTTTTACGATGGCACCAAAACCGATTTGCCGACAAAAGGATGTGTTATGACTTCGCAGGATCTCCGTCAGGCTCTGAGAAAAAAATCCGGCAACGCCGGCGCTCGTTATCTCAGGATCAACAAGCCCAGGCCGCTCATGAACTGAGCCTTCGCTTTATTTCCGCACCTGCGTTTTCCGATGCCCGGCATATCGCGCTATACCTGCCAGTCGACGGTGAGCTGGATACCCGTCCCCTGATTGACGCATGCTGGCATGCGGGCAAACAAGTTTACCTTCCCGTGATTCATCCATTCAGCCCCGGGAACCTGCTGTTCCTACATTACCGCAAGGACAGCGTGATGGTCCCCAACCGCTACGACATCCCTGAACCCAGACTGGATATCCGGGATGTGCTTCCCGCGCAGCGGCTCGATCTCATCGGCACCCCACTGGTTGCGTTCGACAATCAGGGGCAAAGACTTGGAATGGGCGGCGGGTATTACGACAGGACACTGGCCCCCTGGTTTGCTTCCGGCGCGGCGCCGCCCTATAGGTATCGCCCATGACTGCCAGCAAGTCGACCAACTCCCGTCTGAAATCTGGGATGTTCCGCTTCCGGAGATTATTACCCCTTCCCGCCACTGGCAGTGGAACTGATAACCGGATCACAGTTTTAGCCCCTGACGCCCTTAGCCGGGTTCGATATAATCCCCGCCAGCTAACCCGTGATTGAACAAAATGTTGTTTGTTCATCCCGACACTGACTTTGGGCTTTTCAGGAGAATGGCAATGACCCAAGACGAAATGAAAAAAGCCGCCGGCCAGGCAGCATTGGAATACGTGACCAAAGGCAGCATTGTTGGTGTCGGTACCGGCTCTACGGTTAACCACTTTATTGATGCCTTGGGTTCAATGAAAGACCAGATCCAGGGTGCGGTATCCAGTTCTGAGGCCTCAACCGAGCGTCTGAAAGATCTGGGTATCAATGTCTTTGATGCAAACGAAGTAGCCTCGCTCGACATCTATGTTGATGGCGCAGACGAAATCAATGCAGCCAAAGATATGATCAAAGGCGGCGGTGCAGCCCTGACCCGCGAGAAGATTGTTGCTGCAATTGCAGACAAATTCATCTGTATCGTCGATAACACCAAAGAAGTGGATGTTTTAGGCACTTTCCCTCTGCCGGTTGAAGTTATCCCTATGGCCCGTTCTTATGTGGCAAGAGAGCTGGTAAAACTCGGTGGCGACCCATGTTACCGCCAGGGTGTGGTGACAGATAACGGTAATGTCATCCTTGATGTGCACAATATGGAAATTACAGATCCCAAAGCGATGGAAGACAAAATTAATGCCATCGCAGGCGTTGTAACCGTGGGCCTGTTTGCAAACCGCGGCGCCGATGTTGTTATTGTCGGCACCCCTGACGGCGTTAAAAAATGGTAAACGTTTGCGTCTAAGTTATTCAATTACTTAAAAGCGCCTCTCACTGGCGCTTTTTTTCTCTTCTGCACTTGTATTTTTCTTACCCATGTCGGTTAATTTTTGTTAAGTTAGTCACTGTATGGACCGCGACAACAATCACACCTAAGCACGGCCTAATTTGATTTTTTGTAGTTTTTAAGGATGAGAACCTGACATGGCAACTTTTTCTCTCGAAAAGAGTAAAATCAAGATCCTTCTGCTCGAAGGACTCCATCAAAGCGCAGTCGATACCCTGAATGCGGCGGGTTATACCAACATCGCCTATCACAAGGGCTCCCTGGCAGGAAAAGAGCTGGAAGAAGCGGTAAAAGATGTCCACTTCATCGGTATCCGCTCCCGCACCCAACTGACCGAAGATATTTTCGCCAAAGCAAACAAACTGGTTGCCGTCGGCTGCTTCTGCATCGGCACCAACCAGGTCGATCTCAAAGCCGCTACCCGGCGTGGTATTCCGGTATTTAACGCGCCGTTTTCCAATACCCGGAGTGTGGCTGAGCTGGTACTGGGTGAAATACTGCTGCTTATGCGCGGCATCCCCCAGAAAAATGCCATGGCGCATCGTGGCGAATGGATGAAATCGGCTGACAACTCTTTCGAGGCCCGCGGCAAAAACCTTGGCATCATCGGATACGGCCACATTGGTACCCAACTGGGCATTCTGGCTGAAAACCTCGGTATGCGGGTTTACTACTACGACATCGAAAACAAGCTCTCTCTGGGCAATGCTACTCAGGTTGATACCATGAGCGAACTGCTCAACAAATGTGACGTGATTTCGCTGCATGTACCGGAAACAGACAGCACCAAATATATGATGGGTGCAGAAGAGTTTGCGCGCATGAAGCCGGGCTCTATTTTCATTAATGCAGCCCGCGGCACTGTGGTTGAAATCGATGCGCTGTGTTCTGCTCTGGAAAGCGGCCATATCAGCGGCGCTGCAATTGATGTATTTCCGGTAGAGCCAAAAACCAACAAAGACCCGTTTGAATCCCCGTTGACCAAATTCGACAATGTGATCCTCACACCACACGTTGGTGGCTCCACCCAGGAAGCCCAGGAGAACATCGGTATTGAAGTCGCCGGCAAGCTGGCGAAGTACTCTGACAATGGCTCGACCCTCTCCAGCGTCAACTTCCCTGAGGTGTCCCTGCCAGAGCATTCAGGCACATCACGCCTGCTGCACATTCACCAGAACCGCCCGGGTATCCTCACCAAGATCAACACCATCTTTGCTGAGGAAGGAATCAACATCGCCGCCCAGTACCTGCAAACTTCTGCCGATATTGGTTATGTAGTTATTGATGTTGAAACCGAACAATCTGAAAAGGCACTTGAAAAACTGAAGGCTATCGACGGTACGATGCGTGCCCGTATCCTTCACTGATTTTCTTGCCGGAATAAAAGAGAAGGGTAGCCTCGGCTACCCTTCTTGGTATTCAGAGAGTAAGTACATTACTTAATCTTATAAACCACTTCTACCTGGTCTTGCAGGGTGATCTGGCCATACTGGTAGCTCTTGTTTACCGCACTTTCGTCCATTGCCATTCTCATGGCTACCGGGCGAACTGGCATGCTATCCAAGTAACGGATTTCCCATACACCGTCCAGCTTCTGACCAAAGCCTTTCGCGAGCTCCGCTGCTTTTACCTGCGCATCTTTAATCGCTGCCATTCGGGCCTGCTTGGCAAGCTCTGCTTCTTTGCTTGATTTCAACTGGATGTTGTTGACGCGGTTGAGGCCTTTGTCGAGCGCTGAATCCAGGATGCTGTTGAGATCGGCCAGATCATTCACTGTCACTGTCACCTGACGGCTGGCACGATAACCGGTCAACTCTGGAGCCTTACCGTTTTCATAACGGTATTGAGGCTGAAGATTCAGGTTAGCACTCTGAATATCCTTATCGGCCACACCTTCTTTCTTCAGTCGGGAGATGAAGGCGCTGATGGCTTTATCTGATGCTTTTTTTGCTGCCTGAGCGGAGTCTTTGGTCACCACAACTTCAACATTGAGGTTAGCCATGTCCGGCTGCACTGTTACCTGCCCAACCCCCATGGTCTCCAAATGCGGAAAGTCCGGAGTGGCAGCCATCGCTGCAGGGACAGTAACCATACCGGCGGTAAACAGGGCTGCAATCAGTGTTTTTTCATCTTCATTCTCCGAAAAAGAGGAATTACAGACAGTAAGACTCCCACATGAAAGAAAAATTCCCAACACTGTTCAATTAAATTTCTGTCAGGATTCTCCAGTGAAATTCGCCAGATGCCTTCGGGCATAATTAATACAGCTTTCAGAGATTTTCGAAAGGATGCCACTCTCCGTTGCCCAATGGTGCCAGTAGAGTTTGTAGCGAACAGTTTTGCCCGGCATCACATCAACCAACTCGCCACTGGCAAGCTCCCGCTCAATCATAATGACCGGAACAAGGCTGTTTGCCACACCATGTTTTACCAGTTCCAGAATGGCCTCTGTTGTCCGAACAATATGTTTGGGGACTGCCGTAATGGGCAAGTCAAAATGATCCATCAAAAATTCACCCTGCATATCATCAAACTGGTCAAATACCGTCGTCGGTGCATGCTGAACTTCATCGCGTGTTGCACCTTGCGGGAAGTACTTTTGGGCGAATTCAGGCGTCGCTACGCAGCAGTAAATCAGTTCGCCAAGATAGTGGCTGACACACCCCTGCAAGGAGGTTTCTGCTGTACTGATTACGGCTATCGCCTCGCCATTTCTCAACCGGTTAAGCGTCCGGCTTTCATTGTCCACCAGAAAATTAAACTCAACTGGGTAGGCCTTCATCACCGGTGCAAGTGCCGGGATTAACCAGGTCGCCAGGCTGTCTGCATTGGTTCCAATGGTGGCTGACAGACGACGGCTCTCTACAGATGAGGTTACGTCTGGCAGCATTTCCTGTTCCAGCAAACATACCCGGCGGTAAAGCCCCAGCAGCTTTTGGCCTGCTTCAGTTGGTCGCGGTGGCGTTTCCCTGACCAGCAAGGGCTGGGATGCCCATTTTTCCAACTGCTTGATTCTCTGCGATACCGCTGACTGGGTAACAAACAAGGCCTCCGCAGCTTTCTCAAACCCGCCATTGGCAATGACACTGTCCAGCGCTTCCAGCCACCGGTAATCCAACCCTCTCATTTCCCGGCCTCATTAGCTTTCCTTATGTTGTATAAAAATTATTAGATTTACTGAAAATCGTCCACTCTTTACTCTTACTTCCACAGTTAACGGCACACACAACGGAATCGGGCAATGAGCAACATATGGATTATTCTGCAAGGGTTTGGGCTGGGTCTCAGCATGATTGTGCCTATCGGTGCCCAAAACGCTTACGTGTTAAACCAGGGGATCAAAAGGCAGCATCACCTTACCACTGCGACCATCTGCAGCCTCTGCGACATCATATTTATCACGCTGGGAATTTTCGGTGGCGGTGCGCTGCTTTCCAGTAATGCGACATTGCTCAATACTGTGACTTTAGGCGGTATCCTGTTCTTAAGTTTTTACGGTGCTATGTCTGTCAAAACAGTACTGCAAAACAGATATGAAAAAGCTGAACTTGAAAAAAATGCCAGTCGAGGCCGGCGCGCAGTTATTCTCGGGGCGCTTGCTGTTACCCTGCTCAACCCGCATGTCTACCTCGACACGATTGTGGTACTGGGGTCTATCGGCGGCCAGTTTTCCGAAGATGGTCGCATCGCATTTGCCACGGGTACGTTGCTGGCATCACTGAGCTGGTTTTACGGCGTGTCGATCGCGGCGGCGAAAATGGCACCGGTACTTGGTAAGCCTAAGGTGCAAAGAACTATTGATGCAGTAATAGCGATGATTATGTTCTCTATCGCCTGGAAACTGGCATTGGGTCTGTATGAGAGAATTGTCTGAGGCAACGGGCTGATACAACCGAAACAGAGACAAAAAAGGCTTCCAACCGGAAGCCTTTTTCACACTCAGTAAGATCAGTCGACCTTGTTCAGGTGTACATCCATCTGAGGAAATGGGATCTCGATGCCTTCTTTGTCGAGCTCTTCCTTGATGGCCTGCATCAGGTCGAAGTATACCGCCCAGTAATCAGCAGTACGTACCCAAGGGCGTACCACAAAGTTAACGGAAGAATCCGCCAGGGCAACAACGCCTACTGTGGTTTCCTGATCTTTCAGCACACGCTCATCAGCGGCACATACTCGCTCCAAAACCGCTTTGGTCTTTTGCAGGTCAGCGTTATAAGACACACCGATTACAAAGTCGATACGGCGGGTATCGTGACGGGAGTAGTTCGTAATCGGACCACCGATTACTGCACCGTTAGGAACCACAACCATCTTGTTGTCTGGTGTTTTCAGGACAGTTGAGAAGATCTGGATAGATTCAACAGAACCGGCAACACCACCCACTTCCACATAGTCGCCTGATTTAAATGGACGGAAACCCACAATCAGCACGCCAGCCGCGAAGTTTGACAAAGAACCTTGCAGTGCCAGACCAACAGCCAGGCCGGCAGCACCAATAACAGCCACTACAGATGCAGTCTGTACACCAATGCGGCTCAGTGCGGCAATGATAACAATAACGAACAGCAGGTAACGGACCAGCGCATGGATAAACTCGACAACGGCATTATCCATTTCTTTCTTGCGCAGCATCTTGGCAACTGAACCGGCAATTGCCTTCACCACGAAGTTACCGATGATGAGGATGAGAACAGCAGAAATGATGTTCACACCATACTGGATGATTAAATCTTGGTTACTGGCCAGCCAGTGTTCCGCTTTCTCAGCGGTTCCAGCCAGTTGTACTACTGGGTTTTCTTGACTCATTCTTATTTTCTCATTTGAGTGATTAACGTCCGAACTGCTCAAAACACAGCACCTCGGTCACCTATCATAGGCACTCAGGCCTTACAAAACCGTTAAAATGTAACGAAGTTTAAATTGTAATGCGAAAATAGCCTGTCTCAAATAAGAAAAAGCCCGCTTATATAAGCGGGCCTTCT
Organism: Photobacterium sp. JCM 19050; assembly: GCA_001310455.1. Taxonomy (GTDB): domain Bacteria; phylum Pseudomonadota; class Gammaproteobacteria; order Enterobacterales; family Vibrionaceae; genus Parasalinivibrio. The sequence goes on along the minus strand of BAXG01000038.1, from coordinate 4,632 downwards.
TATAACCGTCGTTTCTGTAAAAAATTACAGTACGTCGATAGCGTTCAGGTCAGAGAATGCTTTCTCCAGACGAGCAACCATAGAAGACTGACCAGCACGCAGCCATACGCGTGGATCGTAGTACTTCTTGTTAGGTGCTGCTTCACCGGTAGGGTTACCGATTTGACCTTGCAGGTAATCGTGGTTAGCGGCTTCGTACTGACGAACGCCATCCCAGTTTGCCCACTGAGTATCAGTATCGATGTTCATCTTGATAACACCGTAGCCGATTGATTCCTGGATATCAGCTTCTGAAGAACCTGAACCGCCGTGGAATACGAAGTTCAGAGACTTAGCTGGCAGGTTGAACTTCTCAGAAACGTATGCCTGAGAGTCACGCAGGATGGTAGGAGTCAGAACAACGTTACCCGCCTGGTATACACCGTGTACGTTACCGAAAGAGGCAGCGATGGTGAAACGGTGGCTGATTGCGCTCAGCTTCTCGTAAGCGTATGCAACGTCTTCTGGAGAAGTGTACAGCTCAGAAGAATCCATGTCTGAGTTATCAACGCCGTCTTCTTCACCGCCAGTACAACCCAGTTCGATCTCCAGGGTCATGTTTATCTTAGCCATGCGCTCAAGGTACTTGCCGCTGATTTCGATGTTTTCTTCCAGAGTTTCTTCTGACAGGTCGATCATGTGAGAAGAGAACAGTGGCTTACCAGTCTGAGCGAAGAACTCTTCGCCAGCAGACAGCAGACCGTCGATCCATGGCAGCAGTTTCTTAGCTGCGTGGTCAGTGTGCAGGATTACTGGCACACCGTAAGTTTCAGCGATCGCGTGAACGTATTTCGCACCAGCAACAGCACCCAGGATTTGTGCATCCTGACCTTCCAGCTTCAGACCTTTACCAGCGAAGAACGCAGCGCCGCCGTTAGAGAATTGAACGATTACTGGCGCTTTAGCTTTTGCAGCAGCTTCCAGAACAGCGTTGATAGAGTCAGTGTTAACTACGTTAACCGCTGGCAGGGCAAAGTTATGCTCTTTAGCAATTTCAAATACTTTTTGTACGTCATCACCAGAGATAACACCTGGCTTTACGAAATCAAAGATTTTAGACATGTCTATGGTCCTGTTTACTTTGTTGTCTTCGCGAGATTAATAAAAATCTTGTGGCAAACGTTTGCTTACAGTGCAGGGCATTCTATACAAACGTTAAGCAAAACGGGAGCCTGAACTCCCGTTTATTTATCAATTAGGCTTTAGCGCGCTCTTCCAGCATGGCTACTGCTGGCAGTACTTTACCTTCAACAAACTCAAGGAAAGCGCCGCCGCCGGTAGAGATGTAAGACACTTGCTCTTTGATGCCATACTTGTCGATAGCAGCCAGGGTGTCACCGCCACCAGCGATTGAGAAGCCCTCAGACTCAGCAATTGCCTTAGAAACGATTTCTGTACCGTTACCGAACTGATCGATTTCAAATACACCTACTGGGCCGTTCCACAGGATGGTCTTGGCACCCTTGATGATTTGAGCCAGCTCTTCTGCTGAATCAGGGCCGATATCTAGCACCATGTCGTCTTCAGCGATGTCAGCAGCAGACTTGATAGTCGCTTCTGCAGACTCAGAGAATTCTTTTGCACAAACAACGTCAGTTGCTACTGGCACGTCAGTTTGTTCCATCAGCGCTTTCGCGGTGTCGATCAGGTCTGCTTCGTACAGAGACTTACCAACGTTTTTGCCGGTAGCTGCGATGAAGGTGTTAGCGATACCACCACCAACTACCACTTTGTCAGCGATCTTGGCAGAGACTCAAGAACAGTCAGCTTGGTAGAAACTTTAGAACCACCAACGATAGCAACCATTGGGCGAGCTGGGTTGGTCAGGGCTTTGCCCAGAGCGTCCAGTTCAGCAGCCAGCAGAGGGCCAGCACATGCAATAGGTGCGTGCATACCAACACCGTGAGTTGAAGCTTGTGCACGGTGGGCAGTACCGAATGCATCCATAACGAATACGTCACACAGGGCAGCGTATTGCTTAGACAGACCTTCTTCGTTCTTCTTCTCGCCTTTGTTGAAGCGAACGTTTTCCAGAACAACCAGTTCACCGGCGTTCAGGTCCAGGCCGTTCAGGTAGTCTTTTTCCAGACGAACTTCGCAATCCAGCGCATCGTTCAGGTAGTTAACCACTGGAGCCAGAGAGAACTGCTCGTCGTACTCACCTTCAGTAGGACGACCCAGGTGAGAAGTCACCATTACTTTTGCACCAGCTTCAATGCAGTGCTTGATAGTTGCAGAGAAGCCAGGATACGAGCGTCAGAAGTTACTTTACCTTCTTTAACTGGCACGTTCAGGTCAGCACGGATCAGAACGCGCTTACCAGCCAGTTCCAGATCAGTCATTTTGATTACAGACATGGTCGTCCTCTCTATCTTTTACGAATCAATAATTTATAAATGCCAGGTTGCTCACTCCGGTGAACAGCCTTGAATTCCTGCCATTGCCAACGCCGTATCCAACATGCGGTTGGCAAATCCCCATTCGTTGTCGCACCAAACCAGCATCTTCACGAGATGCCCGTTACTTACGCGGGTCTGAGACCCATCGACGATGGCGCTGTGGGGGTCATGGTTAAAGTCGACGGAAACCAGTGGGGCTTCGGTGTAATCTACAATGCCGTTCAATGTACACCCAGAGGCCTCGGAGAGTGATTGATTTACGTCATTAACTTTCACTTTAGTGTTAACAGTCACGCTCAAATCCATTGCTGTGACGTTAATTGTTGGAACTCTAACCGATATCGCTTCAAATTTGTTAGAAAATTTCGGAAATATTCTACCAATACCTTTATGCAGTTTGGTATCAACGGGAATGATAGACTGGCTGGCAGCGCGGGTGCGTCGCAAATCTGAATGATAGGCATCAATAACCTGCTGATCGTGCATGGAGGCATGGATGGTTGTGATGGTACCTGAATCGATACCGAATTTTTCATCCAGGACTTTGATAACCGGCACGATACAGTTGGTGGTACAGGATCCGTTCGACACGATTTTGTGTTCTGGTTTGAGTGTGTCGTGATTTACACCGTAGATAATGGTGTTGTCGAGGTCGTTACCACCAGGATGAGAGAACAGCACCTTACCGGCACCGGCTGCGATGTGCTTCACCGTCTTCACGTTCGCCAAACACCCCGGTACAGTCCAATACGATGTCTACGCCGAGATCCCGCCAAGGAAGGAGGTGGATATCACTGAGGTGGAGGATGCGTATTTTGTCATCCCCTACATGCAGAAATTCCTGTGTACAACTGACAGGCTTAAAAAAGCGGCCATGACTGGTGTCATATTGCAACAGGTGAGCCATCGCCTCGGGTTCAGCAAGTTCATTCACTGCAACCACTTCTATCTGGTCACGTTTTCCGCTTTCATAAAGAGCACGTAATACGCTGCGGCCGATACGGCCAAATCCGTTTATCGCAACTTTGAGTGTCATTTCCGTCTATTCCTTTAAAGCGCAGCTAAGTGTATCTCAAGCCCGGATGAGAAGCACGTAAATTGTGACTGGTCTCACCTTTTGTTAACGTAGGCGAGACCTTTTAAAACACGTACTTAATGAAGGGGCACTGCGGGCGCGAGCGGTATGGCGATGGTAGGCAAACGCTATTTTCGGAAGTCAAAAGCATTTCCTGAGCAATTCTTCCCCGGGAAGAATAAGCGGCAATTTTAGGTAGCGATTTCAGTCGCTCAGAATTTCAGTAACCACATCCGTCTTAACTGAGTTGGCAATAAAACACGCCTCGTGGGCTCTGTGGTGCAATGCTTCCAGCTTATCGAAATCCGGTTGCTTTTCACCGGAGAAAATCACACGGGGACGAAGTATCACTTTAGTCATCGCGATCTTTCCTTCCTCATTGGCTTCCATAAAGCCAACCGCGCTGTCCACGTAGCTCTCGACCACAAAGCCCCTCCTTGCAGCAAACGACAGAAAAAACAACATGTGGCAACTCGACAGGGAAGCAACAAAGGCCTCTTCGGGGTCGACATTGGCCTCAACAGAATAGGGAAGCGGTACAACGTGGGGGGAAGAAGATGCGGGAAGCTCCACACCGCCGTCAAATGCCCACATGTGCCCGCGGCTGTATTTGTTATCGGTGAAATCCTCACCAGGCTGGCGCTGCCAGGTAACAGTAGCGGTGTAATTCCCCATTCAAAACTCTCCCTGTCAGTGCTTTATTGTTTGTTATCTCTTTTCTTTTAACTATTACACAAGAAGTTGGATAGAGATTTTCAACAAGCAAAAAAATGCCGGTCACTGGGACCGGCATCGTCTTCATTTGTTGCTTAAGCTTACGCCAGCACTTCTTTGGCCTTGGCAACCACGTTTTCAACGGTGAAGCCAAACTCCTTGAACAGCAGGTCAGCCGGGGCAGACTCACCAAAGCTGGTCATGCCAACGATACGGCCGCCGAAACCAACATACTTGTACCAGTAGTCAGCAATGCCGGCTTCCACAGCCACTCGGGCAGTGACGTCTGAAGGCAGTACCGCTTCACGGTAAGCCGCATCCTGAGCATCAAACACGTCAGTACATGGCAGGGACACCACACGTACCTTGCGGCCTTCTGCGCTCAGTTGGTCTGCTGCCTGTACC
>BAXG01000037.1 GCA_001310455.1 Photobacterium sp. JCM 19050 | reverse complement strand
CCAAGGCGGCGACATCTGACAACCCCGGCGAGGTATTTGTCCTGCTCGGACGCCTGGGCGCGGCTCACCGTGTCGGCCTGTCCCGATGCGTGGTCGGTGGTGATATCGGCCATCGCGGCCTTGAACTTGCCACTGGTGGGGTCAACCCCTGACGCCGCCAGGTTGTCCGCCACCGCATTGCGGTTTTCGCTGAATGCCCGGTTGTACCCCAGCGCGGCGGCCTGGCGGGTATCGGCCATGTTGGCCTCGGCATTGAAATTTTCCACACGCCGGATAAAGGTATCTTCAAACCCTTTGAGGTCATGCTGGTATATGTCCCAGTATTTTTTTGCCACCTCGGCCGCGGCCACCTCATAGGCGGTTTCCCGGACCTTGTGACGCCGACTGCCTCCCATCATGGCCTCCTCATAACCGTTTTTCCCACTGCTGGATACGCCGGGCACCCGAGGTTTTCCGATACCCCGCCTGCGCCAGGTGTGCCGCCAGGGCCTTGACCGCGGTCTGGCAGGCAATGCCCCGGCCACCAATTTGCCGAGTAAGCCGCTCGATGTCCCCCTGGTAACGGGCGATGGCCTTTTCGCCCCATGCCAGGGTGAACAACACGTTCACCCACAGCGCCCCGTGCTTTTCCACCGGGGCCAGCACCACAAAGCCGTCCAGACTGATAAAGAGGAACGCCGTCTCCCGGCAAAGCGCCTCATCCACCTGCCTGGCAAAGCCGTGGCGGTTTCGGGTGGCGGTGCGTTCAATCAACGGCAACAACGTTTTTCGGTGTGTTTGCCAGGGCACACACACCAGGCGATGCGCACCCTTATCAGGCTTTGATGTAGAGAAAGGACAAGGCTTGCTCATAGACATACAGGCTGACACTGCGCCCGACCACGCACCCTGCCGCCTCCACGTTGACCTGGACGGTAATATGGGTGTTGGCAGGCAGCGTAAACACCCGGGACGTGCACATGCCGCGGTTGACCAGGCTGGTAAAGGTGGCATGGGCCACCTGGGCCCCGTTGACGTAAAAGCGCAGCAGCGGGCTGCAATACTGGCCGGCACAAATCACCGACGGGGTGATCATGGTGCGGGTAAAGTTCGCGGCCGGCACGGTAAAACTCAGCAGGTGGTAGACACTGCCGCACGGGACACTGGCCCAGCGGTGGTAACCCAGGGACTGCCAGTGTACGGCGGTGACATCCCCGACAATGCGGTTGGCATAAATGGTGCCTTTGACATTGCAGTCTTCCTCAATGGTGATGTTGTTCAGCCGCCCGCCGGAGGCTTCCAGAAAATCGGTGAAAATGGTCCCGCCGGCGGTAATGCGGGTGTGAAAACCGGCATACGGCCCGCCTTCGCCGATATTGAGCTCGGCCCCGTTGACCACCGCACTGTTAAGCGTCGGGGTGGTGATGGCAATCCCGGCCCGCACCGCATCGGCCACAATGGTCTGGGCATGGAGCACCTGGATGGTCGCCGTTTCAACCAGCGCTTTGGGGATAACCACCTGGCCCTGGTCTATGGCAAACAGCGGCGTCAGGGTGGCGGCCGCGCTGTTGGGATCAAACACCACAAACTGGCTCGCTGACACCGCCACCTGGCTGGTGCCGTCAGTGTTCGCCACCAGGCCAATCCCGGCCGTGATGTCCCCGGCCTGGGCCTTGACCGCCCACAGGGTGTCAAACCTCTGCTTAGCCCCGTCAATGCCGGCGGTCAGCTCACCAACCAGCGCCGACTGGCGCATCTGCTCGGTCAGCGCCGTGACCACATGGCTGATGTCCTGACTGGTTGCCACCGCCACCCCGTTAGCGCCCTGGTACGGCCCGGGCAGGTCGCGGATATTTACGTGGCGCACCCAGTAGTAATAGGCCGCGCCTGGCGTCACGGTGTCACTGAATACCGTGGCGGCCGTGGTGCCGATTAACACCGCCTGCCCGAACGTGTCGGTGGCGGCGCGCCACACCTCAGAGTGGGCATGCCCGGCATAGCCCGGCCGGTCCCAGGAGAGCATGATGGCACCAAACCCGCCCGTGCCCTGCACCCCCGAAGGGCCAAGGGCGGGGAGACCGGGGTGTCCTTTTCCTGTGGCGGCGGCGTCACAAGCGGCTTGGCCACATAGCCGCCCCGGCGGGTCCGGGTGACCCCGACCACCCCGAGGTTGGTTAAATCGCGCAGCGTCAGCGCCCGGTCAAGCCCGTTGCCCCGCTGCCCGGTCAGCAGCTCCAGGTTTCCAGCACCGCCTCGGCATCGCGCCCGGCGCGAAAGGCAGCCCGTTTCCCAGCCATCAGGCAAGCGCCTTTAAATGGCTTGCCAGCAAAATGCGCTCAACCGGCACGGTGGCGCTGATTTCCACCTGCCAGCTTGATGCGCGCACCGGCGGCAGGCGAAAGGGCCGGCTGCCTACTGCCGGCAAGGCCAGCACCACCTGGCCATCAGCGAGAAAACGCACGGCCACCTCGCCGGCGGCCTCAATACGGGCACAGGTCATCACGCTGTGGCGCGGGATGCGGAACACCTTAGAGCGCCAGGTATAGGAAAGCGGCGTGGCGGCTTGCTGCCATGCGCGAACCTGGGTGCCGTCCACCACCATCAGCACATCCCGTTCGATATCGTTAACGGCGGTGGTCCAGTTTTCGGAAAGCCGTGTGAAATCTTGCGATACCGGGTCAAAGATAAAGGCCCCACCTTCATATTGGGCAACGTAGCGCCCTTCCACCGCCGCGGCATTGAGGGTGTCGGGCCTGAGTGCCTGCCAGCTGTCGCGGTCAATCAGCGCATCGGTCAACAGCACTGCCCCGTCAGCAGAGACCGCCACCAGGCCGTCGGGCGAGGCGTACACCCCCATGCCGTTTAGCACCACAAGCGACGCGGCACTGACACAGGCCTGCTCGACCGGGAGTTTGGTCCCATTGATTGCACTCGGTGTCACCCCGCTGAACAGATAGGGATAACCCTGGGTGGCCACCACCAGGGAAGTGCCGACCGCTGCGATGGCGACTATCGGGTGTTCGGTGGTCCCGCGGTACCCTTCCGGCCAGGCATACGGCAAGTAAGCGGCTGAAAACATCACCGCGTTGCCGGCAAAGCCGGCACAGATGCCGTTGGCCATCTGGCAAAGCCCCTGCATGTTCGGATCCGGCAGGTCATAATCCCAGGTTTCCAGCACCGGGCCGTTGACATCGCGCGCCGCATCCCGATATTCGGCTGGGAAATCGGCACCTCGGCCACCAACAGGTAATCGGCCTCGCCGGAGACGGTCACCGAACGGTAAAGCCGCGTATGCGTAATGTTGTGGGTGTTTGTGCTCGGTTGCATCAATCTGACCGTCACCGTGGCGCCGGGCCTTTCAATCAACACCGGTTGTGACGGGGAGCCCGGCGCGCCTTCCTCGCCAAAGCGCGAGACATAGGTCTGGATATACAGGCGGTCTTCATCGTCAAACGCCGGGGCTTCCCCATCCGGGGGCGGCTCCCCGGTACTGCCGTCAACATGGGTCACCACCGGCGGCGTATCGGGCCGGGGAATACCCAGGTCATACCCGGCTGCCGGGCCAAAACCGTCGGTGCCTATCGCCATGTCCTGGGCAGTGAGGCGGGGTTTGCCCTCGCCGGTCCAGTACACGCGCTGCCACGGATCTTGTGCGATGGGGCTCGCGATAGCGCTCACGGTGCCCGGCCAGGCAAACCAGTGCTGCGGGCCGTATTTAAACAGGGTGCGCGCCGGGGACGGCAAAGTAAACGCCGGGCGGCTGGCGTTTATCGGGGCGACAATGCCGCGGGAAAACCGGCAATCCTGGGCCAAGCGGCCGCCTCATCAGGCAACAGGTGCGGCATCAGCGGGGTGTTTCGCCGCGCATCAGGGCAATCTCAATCAACATGGCGCGTCCCTCCCCTCTCTGCCCGGCCGCCCATCAGCGCGTTAAAGGCCTGCCAGTGAGCCCGGGCTTTGTCCAGGTTGGCTTCATCTTGCCCGTCCTTGCCGTAGGCGCGGTAGAGCACGTACTCCATCAGTGCCGGCACGTAGACCGCATTGACAGGAAGCGTGTCTGTCTCAGCCACCACTTCGGGCCGCACGGCCCAGGCATCCTGTACCGTGACCGCCGCTGCCGGGCGGGGATAGAGCGTATAGGAAAGAACTTGTCCGCGGGCCTGGGTCCAGGCCGAGGGCGCACCGGTGTGGTTTTGCCACTCCGGTACCCGCCTGCTCAGCATGGTGATGTCGATATAATTCACGGCCCGGTCTGCAGCCCTGTCCACAGACAGCAGCACAACCGCATTGGCCGGTGCCGCCACCCGACCGTCGGTGACCACCACTGCCCTTTCCTGCCGGCCCGCCTCGGGCTGTAACTGGACCACCACCGACAGCGCCTGGTTAAGGTAGGCCATCAGGCTTGGGCGTGACCACAGCACATGGCCCGGATCGACCAGCTCCTCGCCAATCCGCGCGATAAGGGCCTGGACGTTCATCAGAGAAAGTCCCGATGACGCCCCGGAGGGTGTTGAAATGCCGTCTGAGGCTCGCTTCAACGCGCCAGCGCCGGGCGCTGCTGACCGCTTCATTAAAAAGCGTCTCGTAATGGGCGGCGAGGTCGGGATTGGCCCAGTCGGGCTGGACCAGCAAGTGGGTGGCGGCCCCGGCACAAAGGCCGTGTTTCCAATCGGCAAACAACAGGCAGGCACATGGGTGCTTCCCTCTGCCGGCACCACGCTGCACAGCACGCTGACCTCAGCAACATCCCGCAAAAACGTCAGGGTATCGCGGTCTGCAAGGTGAACATCGCGCCCCGGCACCAACGGCTCCCCCTGACCGGTCAACGCCAGCAGCTCCCCGGCCCGCAGTGTCGCGGGTGCGCCTGATTAAGCGCCGAGTCCGCGACCAGCCGCACGTGCTGGCCCTTAACCACCGGGCCCAGTGACAGGACTTCTACCACCACCCGGCTGCGGGTACAAAACGCGATGGCGGCCTCAGCCAGGGCGTCCAACATCACGCCGTCCAAAGGCACCGTGACCCGGCTCCTCAAGGCGGGCAGGAACGCCGAAAGCGGTACGGTTTCCATCAGGGTGTCCCGTGATTGCGAGGTTCATCGCGGATAGCATCCCGCACCCGCCGTTTGTAATCCGCGGCCGACTCCTGCGCCCCTTTGGCAGGGATGGCCAACTCTGCCCCTTCCACCAGGGTGGCAATTTGCGGGCTGGTCATCTTGGCAAGATCGAACGTCTTGCGTCCACGCTTACCGACATGTCAGCTGCCGCCTGGCGTTTTTTGTGCGCGGCTTCGGCCTCTTCACGCTTTTCGCCGCCTGCGCCTGCCGGGCGTTTTCTGCCTCGCGCACCGCATCAAGCGCGCTGGCTTCCACAAACACCTGGTCATAACACAACAGCACCGCGGCCAGCTCGGCGCTGACGTCAATCGGGGTCATGCGGGGGAACACCTGACGGCTTCCGGTCACGGTGTCGCGTTTGACCGCTTTCGGGCCAATATAGGCAATGGCTACCTGGCTCATGCTTGCCTCTCTGAATGAAAAAAGGGCGCGGGGGCGCCCAACAGACCGGTGGACTCAATAGCCCTCGGACAGGTATTCCAGGGTCACTTCCAACGTGCCCATGGCGCTGCCACCGGCAAGCACGGCCGAAAGGACCGCTTTTTGGTCGGTGTAAGTTGGCCTGACGGGCACGACGGTGGTGGCATACGCCGACAAATCTGCCCCGATGGCGAGCGGGATGACCCCAAGTTTGATGTCAGCGGTCACGCCCATCCCCATGCCGTTGGTGTGGACGCGAAGGCCAATCACCTTCACCCCCACCGGCACGTCGAGCAATTCCACCACGGTACCGGGCCCGGGCCCGTTCAGTTCCACCTTGCCAAAGGCGACGGACAGGTTGCCGTGGGTACCGACGTAGATGCGGTCATGCATGGTCGGCGCTTTGATTGTTGCCATAAGGTGTTCCTCCTGGCGGTTTAGGGGTTAACGGCCGTGTCCAGGGCGATGACGCCGTGGTCATTGACCCGCCCTTGCTTGTCCTTGAAGCGGATTTTCTTCAACCCGTTCATCCAGCCGATGGTGATTTCGGTGCGGTTACCCGCATCGGTTTTCTCCTCGTGCAGGGAGAATTGGGTCCCGGACTGGGTTTTCCCCACGCCGGTGGCCAGCGCCTGGCCGCCAAGGAGCATCGCCCGGTCAACCGTGGTCACCGCCATCGCCGGCATCACGCTCGCCTCGTCATCGTTTTGGGACACCATCACGGTGGTACCGGCATTAAACCGGATCGGCATGCCTTTGTACTTGCGCACCAGGATGTTGCCCCACATCGCACATTCCCCGGAGAACACCGGGTGCTTGAAATTGCGCGACCGGTTGAGGGCGGCGGCGAGGATTTGTTGCCAGTCCTTGTACGAGGTGGTCTGCTTCCAGCTGTGCCACTGACGCGGGGTCACTTCAAGCAGGTAAAACGGCTCGTCGGTTGCCATCTCATCCCCGGTAAAGCGGATAGGCTGCAGCGGGTGAGCCATCTCCTCGATATACAGCCCCAGGTTGTCCACGGTCTGCAGGCTGAACACGTCGGTCTGGTCCAACAGCTCAAAGCTGGTTGCGTCCCCGCCGAAGAAGTGGCGGTCATAGGTGGGTGGCAGCACCTCGTTGACCATGATGTCGGCATACTCCTCATGGTTTTCGAGCGGCACAATGATGTCATCGTGCATGTAGTCGCCGCGCGCCCCGGCAATCTGCACCGTGGCTATCTGGTCTTGCAGGGTGTTGAAGTACGGCCCGAGCAAGGTCCTGGCGGTCTTGCGCAGGTCATGGACGGTGCGCTGCTGGGCCATCTTACCGCCCGCATCCACCTGGTGACGTCCCTGGTCTATGCCCAGTTCGAAGTCGGTGAAATCCAATCCTTCACCGCGGCCTCGATTTTTTTGTCACCCATGGTGGGACGTTTGGACAGCCCGTGCACAATCTGCATGTCCACCGTGTCCCCGGCCGATTTGGACAGGTCCGTCACCCGCACAATCGGCGCATGCGGGGAAGTCTGCCGCTCGCCTTTCTTGTCACCGGTGGCCTGCTTGGGCGAGTCCTCGGTGAGCATGTTGACAAACGAGCGGTGGCGGTTGGCGGCGGTATAAAGCGCCACCTGCTGTATCATCCGCGCCTGCTCTTTGGTGATGTTGGTCATCCTCAGTTCCTCAAACGAAAGAACCCGCCACCATGGACGGGTTCAAACTTCACGATTTACGCCTACCTGCCGCTACATGTCCGAGAGCAGCGCTTCAATCTGGTCATCGGTCATGTTGCTGAACATGGCACTGATTTCTTCGGCACTGGCGGTTGCCGCCCGGTCGCGCACCGTCCCCTCATGGGGGGCAGTGGTACCGACCTCAGACGGCGACGCAGGCAGGGAAGCCTCAGCGTCCTTTTCTGCCGCGTCCGCCTGGGCTTTGACCTCTGCCGGAGTTGCCACAGGCTCAGCGGGCGTATCAAATGCCGCATTCACCTGGCGGGAGACCTCAGCAAAGCGCTCGGCCAATGGCCTGTCCTGCCAATGGGGGTCGGCACGCAATGCATCGTCGATTGCCAACGCCCTGTCCCATTTCGCGCCCCCTTCATGCTGCCAGGTGTTGAGATCTGCATTGTCGCGAACCGCCTGAGTCACCGGGTCGGTTTCAGGCAACGCAGTCCCCTCCACGGTACCCGGTGCCGGCTCATCACGGTCTAAGGTCTTGACCTTGGCAACCAGGTGCTTTATCACCCCGGCAATCCCCGGATAGTCCTCGGTCAGCGCGTCCAATTGGTCGTCGGTGAAATCGAGGTTCTCCGGCAGATCTTCGGGACGGACACCCAGCTTTCCAGTTGCCGGTCACGTACCGCCAACAACCGCTGGCTTTGCTCCCAATCCTTGCGCTCAGCCCTGAGCGACGCGAGCTCTTCACTGAGCGCGCGTTTTTCCTCACGCTCACGCTCAAGGACTTCAAACGGAATGATGTGCTGGTTGTCCCGGGTAGCGATACCCTCAGGCGGGCTGTCGTTTTCGCTCTGGGCCGGTGTCTCCTCACCCGCAGCGGCCGGGGCTGCGTCAGTATCGGCATCAGGTGGAATTGGCTCCAGGTCCGTTGCCTCGCCATCATTGACGTCACTGTCTTCTGTCGCATGAGGTTCAACAGCCTCACTGCTTTCATCTGTCGCGTCAGTGTTATCCGTTACGTCGCTGTCGTCCGGCTCGTCAGCCAGTGCCAGCGTGTCCATGGAATCCAGCAGGGCATCCAGCTCTTCAGGGGTTTCATTGCCGGAGAGGTCAAAATCAGTCTCAGCATGCATGGCTTGCGTCTCCTTTGTAGACGTATCGCTGTCTGTGCGGGTAAGGGCTCTCGGGGAAAACCCTTAACGGCGCAAACAAAAAAGCCCCAGTAAATGCCAGGGCTCAGAACCACATACGAAAAAGCCCCACCCAAATGGGCGAGGCTTCACATGATGGGAATAACGTAACGCACTTTTCGGCAAGGTGCAAAACCACCCTCGAATTTGCTCACTTTTAAGAATGAAGAAAGCAATACATCGAATACGCTTAAGTCTTAACCTGCGGCTCAGTGACGCGGTGTTGCAACTAACATCAATGGTCATCCATGCAGGAAGATAATTTAGTAATCTTTCGGAAGACTATCAGGCGCGTGCACGAAAACGTGAAAAAGGGATTCTGATGAATATGTCTATCCATCAGAAATCACGAGATAAGTTCGAACGACATGTTACAGCGTCATAGAACTATACAGCAAAACGAAGGCAGAAAAACGTGCAAGTTGCCTTCTATTAAATTGTTAGCACAAAGTCACTAAAGGAATAAAAATATGGCTGAGGCGATTTTATCCGTAAAAGTAAGCACGAAAAGTGACTCTTATGGTGAAGAATGGAATGACAATAGAGCCGAATTTTGGAGGTCAATATATATAAAAGACCGCTTCGAGACCTCCGATGATCACTCTGCTGATAAAATGGAGTATCGCTTTCTTACAAAATTTGGCAGTGAGCTTCGTAGCCATTTAACTCGTCATTTCAATGAAGCTTGGAAGGTTGAAGGTCGAGATCGGGGGAGCGGCTTCTCAGAAATTCAAGATCTTCAAAATCATCGAATAAGCCAAATAGTACTAAGACCACGTATTGTTGGCTACGGCAGCATGGATTTTAACATCGAAATATCAGGTCTCACTAATATAGTTGACCTTTTCGAATCAAACTTAGACTCATTTGAAGCATTTATGGAAATTTATATACCCATAGCCTTTGATGAATCGCTACGTCATTGGTGCCTTCAACCTCTTGAGTTTCGTATATCTCCTGATTCGAAGCTAACTCAATCATTCAATGAAAGAAAAGTTGAGGGCAATGTAGTAGCACCCCGACTAGAAAATGATAGCACTAATAGAAAAAGAGAATGGCTATGGATGATTGCCAACGGATCACTTATCGTGCCTGTCATCTTATCATTGGGAGTAATGTTTGTATGGCAAGAACAAATATCAGAGCAAAGGGAGTTGATAAGTAAAAATATGCAGTCAATACAAGAGTCCAAAGACAAAGTAATCAATTCCCAGGCAGCCAGAATTATGAGCCTTGAAAAAAATCTTTTTCAAATCGAAAAGAAGCAAAGGTTCCTACGTTGACACCAAAACAAACGTTGCCGATGCTAACAAAGCATTACAGCAGACAAGTCGCTGAATGAGCCGTTAGGTTCATGAGGAACAGAACATGCCATGAATGAACTTTTAGGGCATAGGTAGCTACAGATACGCTGCAGTGAGCAGCTGACTCTCATTTACCCAAACAACTTGAGACAAAAAACAAGTGAAATCAATACCTTATGTAGGGATGACGGTCATTAAATCTGTAACCTGCAGAACCTACAACTGAATCGTCTCAATCTGTGCTTGCAGGGCATCGCCGTATTGGCGCTTGATCCCCTCTATTTCTTGGGTCAGGCGCTCCATTTCTTTCAAAATCACACCGGTTTCAGCCTGGGTCTTGGCATTGGCGTAACGCTGGCTGTCCGCTGATGCGTTGTCCCTTGCCGCGCTGGCACTGGCCCTTTGCGCCTCGGCTTCCAGTTTCTCCACCTTCGCCGCCATCTCTCGCATTGCCAGTTCTAGTTGCGCCTGCTCCTGGCGCTGTTTCTCCATCGCGGCCTGCTGTTCTTCCGGTGACATATCCTCTGGATCTTTCGGCGTCCCCAGCGCACCACGAACACGCTCCATAAATTCTGCTTTGTTCGGGATATCGGAGAGCTCAGCCACCAGGTCAATCACCGCCGCTTGGACCTCTGGCGGCAATTGGGCGGTCAGTTGCATCATTCGCTCGGCAAGCTGGGCTTTGTAGGCGGCGGTTTGCTGCACCGGTGCCAGCGCAATATGGGCCCGCAGCCGGCTGATGTCGTTGTTGCGTCCCTTTTGCGTTTGCTCATTCACCACCACCGTTTTGCGTTTGTGCTTGTCATCTCGGTGGATCACAATTGCCCGGTTGGCCTGCCCGGCCATGTCTTCAAGGATGTAGCCGAGCAGCAACTCACCGACCAACTGGCTGCCAAAGCGGTAGTTATCGTTAATCTCAGCAAGCGTCGTTGCCCCCTGCTCGACCAGATTGGCAATCGCCACCCCCGACTCGGCTCCCCCTTCCTGGCCAAGGAAGGCGGCATAAATCCCCATGGTGTCCTGGATGAGCTTCATGGATTCCTGCATCACCTGGAACTGCTGGCTGGCAATGTGGAAATCTTGCTGAACCTGCAGAGCCTCGCTGAGGGTTTTCTTGTTCCGGCGATCCGGGTTGAGCTCAATGTAGCCGTCTGCCCGCTCGACCTCTTCCAGCAGTTGCGCCCGGCTCATGGTTGTGGCGTCCTGGTCCGCAATCACCCGTTTGGCTTGCAACAGCCAGGTCAGCTTGATACGGCGGAAATTGACCTCATCCTGCGCCGGGATCGCCCGGGCAATCAGCCCGTAAGGCTCGCCGTTGCTGTCCTTGCGAAAACCAAAAAACGGCACCAGAGGAACATCCCCTGAGGGCACTGCAATCCCGGTCACCCAGGTGATGCGGCCCGGCGTACCAGGATTCCACTACCCGGCTCACCTGCGCCTGCATCAGGCTGGCTCGCCCCATGCCCACCGCCGTGGCATGCAGGAGATTGTTCCTGTCGTATTCCACCCGGCGTCCGCTGGCGAGCACCAACACCGGCTTTCTCTCCATCACCCGCAGGTAGATGATTTGCAGCCGGATGCGTTTGCGGTTCTGGCTGAGGTATTCGGTGTCCTCCCGCGTCCAGCCCTTGAACTCTTCCCATGCGCTGACCAGGTGCGGGTCAAGCCCTTCGGCCAGTTGCGTGTCCACAAAGCCGTGCCAGTTGTTGGCGGCCTGCTCAAGCACCGCTGCCTTGCCCGGCACCAGGGTCTTGAGCTCATCGACATCTATCCAGCGCTGACGCATTACCCAGCGGCAATCTGACCAGTCCGGTTGCTGGGCATGCCAATCCCAAAACACTTCATCACGGGGGACATGGCGGATTCGGTAGCGCGGGCCAAAGGGGTTAGGGCTGCGGTAGACCTCTACCACACCCAGCCCGCATTTGATTTGTCCGGCGTAAGCCTCCGAGCGGGCCTTGTCGAGCCTGCCCAGGCGCGCTGCATCGGCAAATTCGGCGTTGACGGCCTCGGCCAGCAACTCCATGTCGTCATCCGGCTCGTCGGCAGTGACCAACAAATCGGTGCGGGTTTTGGCCTCCATCCCCAGCACCCCGTCCACGGTTGGGGCAATCAGGTTGTGCATGGTCTCGGGTTGCCCGCGCTCTTGCAGCACCGCCATCACCCGCGGATCGAGCTGGTCACCGTCGTAATAGGCATGGGCTTTTTTGGCATTGCTGCGCCAGTTGGGTTGGCCGTCGATATCAGCCATGATGTCCAGCAAGGTGCGCTGCGGGACGGCGCTCTTCTTAGTGTCAGCCATCATTTCGTCATCCAATGGGTAGGCTCGCGCGGTGTGTTGTCTTTGGTGATACGTTTGGGCATGCGAGCCCGCATTTCCTGGGCAAGCAGGTAGCTCATCACCTGGTCGTCATAGCTGCCCTCTTGCGCGCCCATGCTGCCGTTGTTGTGATAGACAAAGGTGTGGCACTCAGACACCGTGCCTATCCAGCGGATACCCGACTGGCCGGCTTTCAACAGCGGCTTGATGCCCTCGGTGAGAATGGGCTTGGAGTGGCGGGTGGTCAGCCAGCCAAGCCGTACTGTCTCGTCTTCATCTTCCCGGTCGATATAGTGCTCGGTGTAGATCCGTCTGGCCGGGTAAATGTCCTTTAACACCAGGACAAAGGCATGGCCGTGGTTGTTGCGCTCCGGCCCAATGAAGCGGTGTTGTACCACTTGCCAATATGGGCGCTAAGGCGCGCAAACAGCTCTACATCCACATGCCCATACCAGTGCGCCACCTGCTCGCCGGTGCTTTTTTCACCACATCGAGGCTCGACCTGTCCCCGTGCTCCAGCCCTTCGGCAATATCAATGCCCATCGCATAGTCCTCGTCTGGGTCGGGCAACTCCCACACCAGCAACCGGTTCATCAGCGAACGCTGACCCTGTTCATCCAGGGTTGCAGGTTGAGCCACCTTCTCGCGCTTGCCGGTCACCGGCTCCATCTCATACACAATGCCCGGCGGCAGGCAATCGCCTTCTGCTTTCAGGGTGTCGTTGGCATTGAAGACCCGGCGGCCAGACACCAGGAAGGCTTCCAGGGGCGTAGACGGAAACTCCTGTTTCATCTCCTCGCCCTGCTCGGCCGCTTTCAGCAGATACCAGTGGCGCTGCTCGTCATCGAGCGTGCAGCCCGTCGCTGCTTCCACGGCCTCAAAGTAGTCCTGTTGGGCGCGGCTCATCACCAGGCCCGACGGCGGAAGCGGGGCGCGGTATTTCGTGTCCTGCCACCAAGGAAAGAAGTGGAACTTCCAGTCAAGCGGGGTCATTGGCTGCCCGGCCCGGGTCATCTCCAACGCCCGCATGGCCATGGCATGAAAATCACCGCCCACCCCTTCGGCGGTGCTTTCAATAAAGGCCACACAGCCGGCATGGAGGGTGTTGAGTGAGCCGGTACGCACTTCCTTGGCTTTGGCCGGGTACTTGGCGCAGATTTTCCCGTGCTCGGACACATGCAATCGCTGGACGGTGCCCGAGCGAAACGACGTCGCGACCTGGATGCTGCTGCCATGCGCAAACAGGATATGGCCACCGGTAGCGCCCGAGCGGCGCGATTTCACCGGCAGCCGCGCTTTCAGCCAACCCGGCAAATGATCGAAGGGGATTTCGATTTTGGTCCGGAATATCTCCCCCGCCGCCTGCTGGTCCTGAGCCACGATGCCGCACTTGAGGCTCTTATTGAAAAGCGCTTCATCGAGCAGGTAGATATCAATCGCGGTGGAGAACCCCATCTGCCTGGCCTTTAAGATGATATTAAGCCAGTGCATGACCTCGAACAGCCGCCGCTGGGCCGGGCGAAGGCGGAACGGCACCAACTCGCCCCGCTCGTTCTCTATCGTGTAGAGGTTGTCCATCCGCCACCATTTGTCTGCCAGCCGGGCCTCGATGGCCTGAAGCGCGTCGGTATCGGGCATGCACGCGGTTAATGGCCCATCATGCCGCCGGTGCCCCGGCGCTGCAGATCGTCCAGCATGTCACTGAGGGGCGTCTCATCGCCTTTGCCGACATTGGCCAGGTTATCTGCTTCCAAAGACAACTTGCGGGCTGCGTTTATAATGCGGGTGGTGTCGGCAATGACTTTGTCTTTGGTGACCACATCAATGCCCAGGCTGCTCATGGTGCGGGTCAGCGACTCAATCCGCGCGGTCAGCGTATCCAGCCCGGCATTGCAGCGGTTGAAGGATTCATAGAGGCTGATGCGCTCCTCGAGTGTCGTGGCCTGCGCCATATCAGCGTGGATCTTGCCGAGGTATTCAATCCCGGATTGCAAGCGCGCCCGGGTCAGCATCAGTTCATCGTCCAAGGTGGCCACATCGGCGGCATCAAACATGTAGCGCTTTTCGGCGGGGAAATACCGGGCATACATGCCGCCTTTGCGATTCGCAGGGAAGCACCGGCCTGGGGCGGTGTCTTTTGTCGGTTGCGGCGTAATGGGCACCACATTGGCAGCGGTTTTCTGCTGGTCCTGCGCACGCGTTGGCTGCGCACTCTCTTTTTTTGCGCAAAGGCTGACAGGTTTACCACGCACTTTGATATACCGGCGCGCACTTTGGTAATTTATCCCTTTGGCATCACACCATTTTTTCGCCCCGGTACCATAACGCGCATGATCATGCGCAAACTGCGCAGCGAGCGTCGCCCAATCTTGATTCGCCATGACCTTGTCACTCCTCGCCCTGCATACAAACGCTAATCCTGCTTACCCTGGTTTTGCAAAATCTTGGTCTGGGCATGCTTGTACCACCAGTTCACCGCAAAGGTCGCCACACCAATAAGAAAGCCACCCAGGGCAACCCATTCATTGATGGTTAACCCCGCTATCGTTGTTACCGCGGACGCGCCATAGGACACCGCGGACGTTTTATCGTGCATCATCAGTCCTTACGCATTGCGTCAGTGACTTTGGGGACAATCTTTTCCGCGCTTCGGCCAACCACATAACCTCCCAAGCCGATTTGCAGCAGGGTCCAGGCTTCGGAGGCCAGACGAAACGTGGTGAGCCCAAAGGTGTCGGCAACAACGAGCCCCAAGAACGTCAGCATGGTGATTGGCCGCCAGTTACGTTGAAGCCAGCTCGCCCCCTGTGCCTCGGCGGTAATGACCTTGGTCTTGGCCTCGATAAGCCGCGCTTCATAGTCCATCACCTTAGTGGCCATGGCGCTTTGCATGGCAAACAGCCTGGTTTTGACTTCCAGCCTTTCCTCATCACTGGTATGTAGGTTGTCAATGAGGTCAGTGACCGGCTCAACAAATCCTGTCAGCAGTTTCCATATACTCATCAGGCATTCCTCTCACTAGTAGCCGGATAATGTTTGCGGCAGAGGTGGAAATGCGGCCCGTCAATCAGCGGCTTTTTCCCTTGTCGCTTTTTCCTGGCCACATAGGTAGCGATGGCATCGTCCAAATCACTTTCGTTATTGATGATTCTCCAGCACGCGCCCCATACAACCGGTATATTGAGCTCTATGGCTGCGAGCCTGACTGCTTCGGCAAGTTTCAGATAGAGACCAAAGTCCCAACGAACTTCACTATCCACCCAAGCACCGAGGTCAACGGCATGCCTGTCAGGTGACGGCTTTCGAGTGTGCGGGAGGCACCTTGCTCAACCAGGCGTTTTTGTTTCTCAAGCGTCCTGACTCCCTCCATCACCGTGAAATCGACATCGGACAGTTGGATTGCACGTTCCACCACTCGCCTCAAGTCAGGATGAATGCGTGCAAGACGCTTGCGAGAGCGTTTCCCCAGTTGAAAGGCCATGATTGACTCCCCTTACGAAAAAACCCGCCGAAGCGGGTTTAGTGTAGACACAAAAAAACCTCGGCCCGTGAAGGTCGAGGTTTCGCATAATGGGAAAATCATGCCTCATATTTCGGTAAGGTGCAAAACCAACATTTAAATTATGGCTGGATGGACTGTCTTCAATGAAAGAAATTCTCGTTCACTTTTACCAAATATATAAAAAACGCACTTCGGTTATATGAGTGAGAAAGATATCAGTCGTTCAAAGGGCGGATGCCTTTGTTTTGTATCACATACTTTATAATGGGCAACAATATTTCCGTATTCATCAACTTCATCACAAAAGTGTACGTCTAGATCGTTTCCACCAATACTCTCGTGTACAGACGTAGTAATAACCAGAGAGTGCGACAGTGGAATGGCCAGCGTCTTTTTATACTCTTCAAGCATGACTAATGTCCAATGTATCAGCGCGGGTTAAACATAGGTTATTTTTTCTTCCTCTGCGAGTAATTAATATACTTAAGTATAAACTTATATACCTAGATCACAAAACCCGCCTCTAATTAATACTTAATTCGCAGCCAGTATATTTTTTAATGATTTTTACTGGGTACCAGACACGTCTACTTGTATTATGATTATTTCCTCTGCTTACTATTCTCACTCAACATTCGCACAAAATATTTCTAATCATCGCGCAATCAGCCCGTCAAATACCGGCTGAGCTTAGCCTGCCAAGTCCGTCCGGCCCTTGGCGCTTCCCAGAAAGCTTTGGTACGGATCCCGTTCGCAAAGACAAGCCTATAGATGTCAGGTAACTTTGATACTTACTGCGGTCAGACAGCCCGATAACATGTACTTGCACTGAGGTATCGTATTACTATTTGGGCTAATTGATGTAGATATAAATAGTCATGAGAGACAGGGAGTCGCACCGTGTATAAGAACAAACCCTCGTATAAATCCCTTGAAGTCCTGGAAGCCGTCGCCCGGCTGAAAAGTTACGCAAAGGCGGCAGATGAGATGTGTATTGATTACACCGGAGTGTCCAAGCACATCCGGTCTCTCGAGAATTACTTCAATCAACGTTTGGTACTGGGTTCGGGTAACAAGCTTGAGTTGACTGAAGTTGGCAAAGAGCTCACCAGCCAAATCGGCACTGCATTCGAGATCTTAAACACCGCCTGTTCGTCCATCCGGGAAAAACCGTCTTATAACGTCAAGGTTCCTATCACACTGGGACTGAAATGGCTGCTTCCTAAAGTTGGAGACAGCGCTATCTTCGCAGATCTCAACATCCACATAGCCTGGAAACATTCCGTCGATTTCATGTTGGAAGACTTCGACATGGCCATTGTCTTCTCCGATAACACCTCGGACCACCACTTTTACCGCGAATTACTGGTCACCGTTGCCAACCCTGCCTACGCCGAGAAACATTTGAACTTGGCTGGAGATATCCCAGAGCAGCTCAGAAATGTGCTCCTGGTGAGCCCCTCCCCCTCGAAATCAGACTGGCACCGATACTTCACGCTTTCCCATTTGAGTACAGCCATTCTCGACAGTGCCAATTTCATGATTGCAGATTCCATGAACTCGGCCTTGTCCATTGTGCAAAATTTCGGGGGAGTCACTGTTGTAGATCCCCTTTATATCCAAGAGGAACTGGCGGCGGGGAAGCTGGTTATCGTAGACCGGGTTGTGGTAGAAACCGGGTTTGGCTACAAGCTGACGTGCCCAGAAATGATGCGCCAAAGCGCCACCTTTACACAATTCCAACAGTGGCTGGCACACCACTGCTGCCTGGATGACAAAACCCAGCAACTTATTGCGTCGCTGCGCCATGCCCAGTGGCGAAAGACCTAACGTCCGCCCTAACTGGCCACCGTCTTTTCGTTGGTACTCACGAGGGCAGTGGACAGCAGAATAAAAACACTGCCATAAATCATACGCTGGGTGGGGGCTTCATCGAAAAACAACCAGCCAAACACAAACGCCAACGGCACTGACAAGTAGGTAAGCTGCATCGCGCGCGAGACCACGCCCATCCGAAACCCCACTATCATCAGGTAACTGTATATTGACCCCAGGCCAGCAATCAGGGCGGTCAGAGCCAGAGTGTTTATCTCCATCGGTGTCCATTCGGCCAGCGCGAACGGCGCAGAAATCGCCAAGGTTGATACCGCCAGCCAGAACATCAGTGCAAACACACTCTCCTTGGCCCCCATCTTTTTGGTTAACACATGCATCAGCGCAAAAGCGGTTGCCGCCACGACAGGTGACAAGGTTTCCAGGTATAACTGCCCCTTTCCGGGGTGTTGATATAAAACACGCCACCAAAACCGATAAGGCTCGCGAAAATGATTTTCAGGTTCAACCTTTCACCCAACAGTAAAGCTGCAAACGGGATCACAAACAGCGGCTCAGCGAACATGATGGTGACAACGACAGCCAAAGGGAGATTTGCCAAGGCATAAAACAGCGCAAAAGAGCCGACGCAATTAAGTAGGGCACGGATGAGATAGATGTTTTTGTTTTTGACATTAGCAACCTGGTTTTTGCCTGAAACCATCCAAGGCAGCAAAATAATGACTGCAAACAACCAACGCATGACCAACAATTGCCAGGTCCCTATCGCCAGTCCCACTTCCTTGACCACAGCATCCATGGCGGTACCCGAAAGTACCGCCAGGAAAATCAGGACGAGCGCCTTACTCTCATTGTGTGACTCTGTAATCATCCTTTTCTCTCTAAGCACAAGAGCCCAACCGTTCAATTTCGACCTCTTGTTTGGCCACTGTGTTTGCAAGGAGCCAAGTTCGTATCAACGCGTAATGATGTTAACAACCCGTAAAAACACATCCATCGAATAGATTTCCAGACAATTTGCAAAAAAATCTCTTGCAAATTTAACAATGCGCATTATCAGAAATTGGGAATAAATCCAAAATTTGAGCAGGATATTAGGAAGGATTATTTAAGTTCTCACATATGTAGTATTAGAAAGAACACAGTGCTTTTTTTGTCCTGTTGGCTCAGTCCCCCGGTACAGCTCTATGGCGCATTCACGCCGCACTTTCCCGCTCCAGCCTCCTGTCCAACGCCTTCACCGCTTCCCCGTGCTCGGCATGCAGCCAGTGAAGTGCGTCGTCAAATACTGGTTTGAGCTCTGAGTGCCAAAGCCTGTCAGACACCCGTGCAATACCCAGATGGCGAAGGTGCTGACGCACGTTGTCAGCAGTTGGCACAAACTCCCCAGACCCATTGCAGGCCTCACAGGTATGAACCGCGTTCACCCGCCCTGTCCCGCAGCACCTGGGGCAGACACAGGTTCTGGCAGCCTGCTCCCTGGCGTATGTCGCTATGCGTTCCCGCTCGCCCGCAATCAAGGCATGAAGGCGCGCAATCTCCCTGTCATCCTGTTTGCTGCGAAATTCGCTCTCATCCAGGGCAAACCCACGAGCCAGCATCGCCACCTTGGTTTGCCAGCGCCGTATCAGCCGTTTACTGCGACGGCCCTGTTCACTGTGCCTGCGCCAAAGGGCAGTCAAATGCCGGGTCTGCGCAGCCGTGGGCTTGCCGTAAAACACCTGAGCGGCAAGGCGCACGATGTGCCGGCAAAGCTCTGGCCGCCGGTATCCCTTCTTAGATGCGAGCCAGTCATCCAGGTAGCCCTCAACCCGCCAGAGTGCCTCGGTGTCGTCGAGCCATTTCGCCATGATAAGGTCACAGCCGATCCGGTGGTCACGCTGCAACGTCCCCAGGACTGCGACGATGACATCCCCGGTCAGCACCTGGCGGCCCCGTTCATCGGTAGGCGTTTTTGCCAGGTGCATACGGATAAACAGCTCCAGGCACCGGCTCATGCCGCCTCCCCGCCTGAGTCCGGCCCGTCAATGCGTCCATTGAGGTAGTCGGTAATAAGCTGGATCATCTCCTCGGCGCTGTAGCAATACGCAAACAGGTAGCCCTGGCCGGTCAGACGCAACGCCCACCGGCGCTGGTTGTCAGTGATTTTGCTGGGGCACCCTTTGGGCGCTTTGGCTTCGATACGCAGCCCATGGTAGCCGCAACGGGCGATATCCAGGAGGTAATCCGGGTAGCCGGGCTGCCCCCCCAGGCGATGAAAGTCCGCCCGGGCTTTTTTGCCCCGCTTGCCTTCGTTTGGCACATGGGTAAGGTATTCCCCCACCCAGATCCCCTGGATGCGGGTGACCCTGGCCCATGCGACCAAAGCCTCACATTCCCGGGCTTCGGGCTCACGCCGCCCTGTCGCTAGTCGGGTGTGGCCGTTTTTTGCGTCCGGCTCCGCTCGCGCGCAACGCGTAAATGTTGTCAGCCATGTGCCTGCTCCTTCCCTCGTCCGATGCGCTTAGCCAGCTCATTCAGGCTGACGGCTGGCACCAGGCGGTAACGGTGGACCGGTTTGCCGTTCTCGCGCGCTACGATGCGCTGCTTGACCAGGCCATGGCGTACCGGGCTCACTTCCCTGAGCCGGGCACTGATGGCGGCCTGGGTGTCCCAGTGCGCCGGAAACCGGTTCGCAATGCGCGCTTCAAGCTCGCGAAGCGTGTACCACTCTGCCCCGGTTGCCACGCACACTACCCGCCCGAACTGGCTGGCAAAGTTGATGCCTTTCCATTGCGCGCCCTGCTTCAAGTCATGGAGCGGTGATTGATCACCACCCTTTCGCGCTGTGTTGAATGCCTCATGCGGTTTCCTCCCGAAAGCACAGTCCGTCAAACAGCCACTTTTCACGGCAGCGTGCCAGCTCGCGCTCAATCATCGCCCGGGTCGGCACCAGTTGGTGGCGGGCAAGGGGGAAGCGGTGGGTACGGATGATCTCCATCGCCTGGTCCACCCTGTCCGGCGGCAGGCCGTCTTCGTCGAGCCAGCCTGCACGTAGCGGCGTTTGGTGTGAAAAAGGTCCGCCGTGCCCATGATGCCGACGCGGATGTGCTCCCGGCGGGTGTTGGCGGTGATAAGGTCGGGGTTGTAGTAGCGCCCGATAAACATCACCAGCACTTCGAGCCCGGTGATTTTGAATTGGCGGGCGATGTGTGCCCGCGGCGAGTTAATAAGCATCTGCAGCCTCCTTCCTGTGCGCCTCAAGCTTTGCCATGTCCTGCGGGGAGGCCGGTTCAAAGTAGCCGTTGAGCAGCGTCAGGTACGCCGTGCCGGTGAGGCCATGGCGGTTCAGGCGCACAATCACCTCGGTCAGGCCGCCCAGCGGGGAATCCGGGTCGTAAGCTGACTCGCGGTACAGGCCCATCCACAGGTCGCAATCTTGCTCAATCTGGCCGGTATCCCGGCTGTCACTCGGCAAAGGGCGCTTGTTGGCGCGCGATTCCAGCGAGCGGTTGAGCTGGGTCAGAAGGAGCACCACGCAATCGAGCTCCTTGGCCAGGGTTTTGAGCGCTTGGTGATCTCGCCGTAGGCCAGGTCATTGCGTTCGGCCTTTTGGGCGGTCATCAGCGTCAGGTAGTCCACGCAGACCAGCCCCAGGGGCGTTTGTTTCCCCAGCTTGCGGCACTCCCGGAGGACATGGGCAAGCCCAATGCCCGGGGTGTCATCAATGTAGGTGTGGCTGTCGATGTACTCGCGCATGGCGGCGGTCACCCGGGCAAAATCGGTGTCAGCCTCAGCACCGGAGTAAAAAATCGACGGGTTGACCCGGGCGCGCTCGGCCAGCATACGCTCCAGCAGTTGGTCGGCGGGCATCTCCAGCTAAATACCGCCGTCACCACCTGGTGCTCCAGGGCAAAATGTTTGACGAGCATGCCCATCAGGGCCGATTTGCCCAGCTTGGGCCGGGCACCAAGCACCACCAGGGAGCCCGGTTTGATATGCCGCGGGGCCAGGAGCCGGTCAAGCTCGGCAATCCCGGTGGTGTACCCGCGCACGGCGTTGGGGTGGGCAAAGCGCTCTTCCAGATCGTCCGTCCACGTCGCCGCAATGTCACTGACATGCACCAGGCCTGATTCACGTCCTCGGTTAGCCCGGTCGGTTAGCGCATTCAGCTCAGACTCAATCAGCCCGATTTTCTCGTACACGGTGCCGCCGTCCGGATCGTTCAGCAGGGCAATGGCGTTATGCAGCTTGCTGTTCACGGTGCGGTGGATAGCGCCCTGGCGGACAATGTCGGCATAGGCCATCGCGTTGGCAGCGCTCGGGGTGGTATTGGCCACTTCGGCCAGGTAGCCAAAGCCGCCCACGGCTTCGATATCCCCGCTTCGGGTCAGCACCGCATCCAAAGTCACCAGATCCACATACTGGCCCTTGGCGGCCATCTTGCGGATTGCCCGCCAGCACAGGCTGTGCGCCCGGAACTGGAACGCAGTTTCTCGCAGATAGCCAAGCAGTTTGGCTGCGCCCTCCTGGTCCATGTCGCCGATGTGCAGCAACGCGCCAATGACGGACTGCTCGGCAAGCAGCGTGTCGGGTTTCATGCTGCCAGCTCCGTGTTCCTGACCTTGTCGTAGGTCGAAAAGCGCATCGCAAACTCAAGGTCTGCACACCACTTGCCGTCGCCTTTGTCTCTGTGGTGGTCGGTCATCCAACGGGCAAAGCCATGTTTGAGGTAGGTGGCGACCCACTCCGTAAGCTCTTTGGGGGTTTGGTTTCCCTTGCGGTATTCGCGGTAGGTTTTCTCTATCGCTTTTCTGGCGTTCTTGGTCAGCCCTTTGTGCTTCGCACACCCTAAGGCGTTCCAGATTGCCACGATTCTCGATTCATCAAGAGCGGGCTTTGGCATGACAGGACGAGCTTGCTCGAGATCGTTTTGTTTAAGATCAGTATTTATTAAGAGATCAGTATTTATTAGTGTCGGTTCAGCCTGATTAGGGTGAGCCTTATCAGGTGTAACCGAAATAGGGGCTACCTTATCGGGGTTTGCCTCATCAGGCTTATCGCTATCAAGACTGTTAAAACGGTGTACAGAATCTTGCCTGAGGCGAGTTTTTGCGTACGAACATAACCGGCGGCTTTGAGCTCTTTGAGGATGTTGTAAACCCCCTCTTTTCCGGTCTTTTTGGCTGTCCCTTGCGTGACGTTTGCGAGATGCTCGATATTGATTGACCAGTTAGCCGGTTTGGACAGCAAGTACGCCAGCATTCCCATGGCCTGGAACGACAGGTGGCCGTCGGCAAAAATCTCGTTACTGAACGTCGAATAATTGTGCGTTAGGTGGACCTTTACGATACTCATATCAATGCATCCCTTGTGTGTCGTCCTGCATTGGCGTCCCCGCCCCTGTCCTGGCGATTTCAGGCAGGCTTTTTTTCAACAGCGACAAGCGCACCTGATCAGGCCTAAGACCCCGTCGTTCTGCCAGCTTCTTGATTGCCAGCTCCACAAATTCCGCCTCGAGGGCGTCGTCATCCGCGGGGTGTTCACCCCGCAGATACGCGAAAAATCGCGCGCGCATGGTTAATCCTCCCTGCCAAGGTGAAGCGCGTGGTGTGCCGCCTTGCCTGGATAGGTCACAGGACGACGTGTCCCCTCAATGGCCTGGCGGGTACCACGTGCCCGGCTGGCGATTTCATGGAAAAAATCGAGCGAGGGGTGTTCCAGCGCTGACCATGATTGCATCACGTCAGTGCGGAACTGGTCGTCAGATGCCAGCATGTCAATCACCGCGTCCAAAATCAGCACATTGGATAGCACCGCCTTGGGGACACAGAGCTTGTCAGCCATCAGTGACAAAAAATCACTTTCAAAGTCCGTGAAGCGCACCTTCACCTGGGCGATACGCACTTCATGGATCGACAAGCCCGGTTTGCCTATCTGGCGGTTTTCTTCCAGGCGCTTAAGCCGCTGTTGAATATAAGGTTTGGTCATGGTCGTTTACCTCGTTGGTCGTTGGTTTGGTCAACACAAGGTGTAGCCCCTTCGCATCTCTGCTGAAATGCGTAGGGTCATAGGTGTAGGGAATGTGTGGTGACAGGTGGCAAAGGAGTGCAATACGCTCTGGAACATGCTGTTTGAAATGGGAAACCCGTTTTAAACCAAATGCCCTGGCGATTGCCGCTTCCGAGCCAAAATGATGAATCAAAACAGTGTAGATTGTGTTCATAATCCTACCCTCCCTTGATTAATAGTAGAATACCCTACCCATTAATCAATCCCAGAGAGTAGAAAAAAAGATGTGAAAGCATGTAAGAATATCTTCATCTCTGATAACACGTTGAAAGTTGCAGAATATGAATACTCTCGGGTCAAGACTAAAACACAGAAGAGAGAGCCTTGGACTGACGCAAGACCAAGTCGCAGAAGCGGTGGTAAGAATGATTCCTGGCAGTAACTTTAGAAGAGTCACGGTCAGCAACCTCGAATCTGAAATCCAGCTCAGCGTGAAAGATAAGGTTTTGATTGCACTTGTTAAGGTTCTAAATTGCAGCTGAATGGCTTGTAAACGGTATCGGCCCAGTAGAGCAAGAGCACATTACCGCGTTACAGGATTTAGAAATAACGGTTCCAAACCACACCGCTCGGCGTTGCCCTATTTTGGACTGGGCGCAGGTGACGGAGTTGGCAACTTACGCGAAGACATTT
The DNA here is from genome assembly GCA_001310455.1 of Photobacterium sp. JCM 19050. Classification (GTDB taxonomy): domain Bacteria; phylum Pseudomonadota; class Gammaproteobacteria; order Enterobacterales; family Vibrionaceae; genus Parasalinivibrio. Next base: position 38,545 of record BAXG01000037.1, on the reverse strand, counting down.
GACCCCAATAACCAGGAATTTCTTTCTTGCCCCGTTGAATCTGGGCCCAACACCGTCGCGCTTAGGGTCAAAAATGATTTGATGCTGCCCAAGTTAGATGTCGATGATGTCATTTTTGTTGATACCGACCAAAGGGACATCATTCACGGTAAGTTTGTCATCGTGGGTTCAGTCGGTGCAGAAGAGCCAACAATAAAGCAAACTCAACTCATTGATAAAAATATTCTTTTGAAAATAACCAATCCTGACTACCCCCAAAACCTGCGCTACACCCCTCTCGATACAGAGCAAACAATTCTGGCTCTGTCGTCGCCAGTGTCCGGGTGATGTGAAGCACTAAAACCTTCCGCGAATTCATCGCCCTCAGAAACAGGTGTCCGCGCCTGTTTCTGGATCCAAGTCACATTCCAAGCTAAAAGTAGAAATACCTACAGGCAAAATTTGACAAACAAGAGTAGGTAAACCTACTTTTTCATTTACAGACGTCTACATTTAACACCCGCAGACTAAAAAAAAAGCCCCGCACGAGGCAGGGCTTTCCAGGGAGCTGGCAACGACCAAGAAGACAGCTCCAAACCGGGGGACACCCCGGCGAGGTAAACGACCGTGGTGCTGACACCACAGTGACCGGCAAGGCTTGTCGCCTGCCGACCTTGAGGGGTAACGACCAAGAAACCCCATCAACAAGAGGATCATAGCATGAAACTCGGCATTGATAACCACCTGGCAAACCAGCTCGCCGCCCACACCAAGCGCCTCGATGCGCTTGATGCGCGTGACGAACACCTCGACGCCTTCATTCTCGAAGGTAAACAGCGACTTCTGAACAACCGCGAATTTGCCGGTTTGACCTTTGCAGACTTCAACACCTACTACTGTGGGGAGTACTTTGATGGCCGCCACTGCGACAGCCTGGTCCGGTTTGTGGCCGCCTGTGACCCCGCCCTCCCTACCAACAAGGCGAGCCTGGGTGCCTACCAAAAATTTGTTCTCGAGGCGCTGGATGAATTTATGGCACACCACCGGCGCAAAATCGAAGCAGCGTTTGACGCCCACTACCGCGACGCGGCGTAACCGTCTGGGAGGGAAACGATTATGACCAGCCTTATTACAAGCAGCGGGTTTTCCCTGAGCCCTACCTCACTTGACGAAGCCATCAAAATGGCCGAGCTCATGTCCGCATCTGAAATGGTGCCCAAGGACTACCAGGGCAAACCGGGCAACGTCCTTGTCGCGGTCCAGATGGGGGCAGAGTTGGGACTCAAACCCGTCCAGTCGCTTCAGAATATCGCCGTGGTCAATGGCCGTCCGAGCATTTGGGGCGATGGCCTGCGAGCGCTGATTATGTCTGCACCGGATCTTGTCGATATCAAAGACGAGTTTGACAGCAACACCATGACAGCTACCTGCACCATCACCCGGCAAATCAACGGTAACCACCTGCCTTTCGCGGCGAATTTTCGCAAAAGGATGCGGAACTGGCCGGGCTTTGGGGACGCAATACCTGGAAGTCCTACCCCAAGAAAATGCTGGAATGGCGGGCATTCGGGTTTGCCGCCCGCAAAGCGTATGCGGACCGGCTCAAAGGCATCAGCCTTGCCGAAGAAGCCATGGATATTCCCGTATCCCGGCAGGAAAAGGACATCTCACCGCCTGCGCCGAAGACTGAAAAAGAGTTGGCTGCCGACAAGCCGGACTACCCGGCGGCGCTTTACAAACAGAACTTCTCCCGCTGGGCCAATGCCATCCAGGCCGGGCGCAAAACCGCGGAGCAAATCATTTCCACCGTCGAAACCAAAGGCGTCCTGAGTGAGGCACAAAAGGTCGCCATCCGTAACGTTAAACCCGGGGAGGATGAACAATGAACGTGATCCCTTTTACCTATGAGCAAGCCAATATCCGCGTGATTGAGAAAGACGGCGAGCCCTGGTTTGTGGCTAAGGATGTCGCAGAGTTGCTTGGCTACACAAACACCTCCAAAGCTGTAAGTACGCATTGTAAAAGCGTAAATAGCTGCCCTACCGAAATGGGAGGTCAGGTCCGCCACGTACAAATCATCCCAGAACGCGACGTGTACCGGCTTATCATGCGCTCCAAATTACCCGGCGCGGAGAAGTTTGAGAACTGGGTGGTTTCCGATGTGCTGCCGTCTATCCGCAAAAAGGGGGCGTACAGCACTGACGGGCTCTCGCGGATGGAGATCCTCAAGCTGGCAATGCAAGCCGAGGAAGAAAACCTCAGGTTGAAAGCGCAAACCGAGGCAGACCAGCCGAAGGTCGAGGCCTATCACCTTATTGCCGACAGCGAAGGATCACTGTGTATTACCGATGCAGCCAAAAGCCTGCAGCTCCAGCCCAAACGCCTGTTCACCTGGCTTTCCATCCACAAATGGATATACAGGCGACCGGATGGCAAACACTGGATTGGTTACCAGGACAAGCTGCACCGGGGCATGCTGGAGCATAAAGTCACGACTGTCAGCCAAGGGGAGCGTGCGCGAACCATTGAACAGGTTCGCGTAACCGCCAAAGGGCTGGCCGTGCTGGCCGCAATTTTGGGCCCGACCGGTCCAGGCGCGCTGCAATGACGCTCCCTGACAGAGCTGTCACCACTTTGAGGACCGGGCGCCTTGTCAGCAAGGCGCGTTCGGTCGCCATCCATAACGTTACCCCTGAGGAGGACACCAAATGAAAGTCCTAAAACTCAACCAGGGCTCTAAAGAATGGTACCGTGCCCGTGAAGGGAAAATGACCGCCAGCGAAGCGCCGGTCATGATGGGCGTCAGCAAATACCAGAGCCGGACGGCACTGTTAAAGCAAAAGGCCACCGGCACGTTCCCGGACGTTACCCCTTTCCAGCAACAACTCTATGACAAAGGCCATACCGCCGAAGCCCTGGCCCGTCCGCATGTTGAAAAGCTGATTGGCGAAGAGCTCTTCCCCACCACCGGCATCAGTGAGCAATACGACTGGATGCTGGCAAGCTTTGACGGCGTCACTCTGCTTGATGATGTGGTGTACGAACACAAGCTGTGGAATGACGAACTGGCGAAAGATGTTATGGCGGAAACGCTCTCGCCCCATTACTACTGGCAGTTAGAGCAACAGCTGTTGGTCTCCGGCGCTGGCCAGGTCATTTTTGTATGCTCAGATTTAACCGATGGCCGCGAGCCGGTTGAGGGGGAAAACTTTGTTTACTGCTGGTACGAATCCATCCCGGAACGCGCGTGGCCCTGCTTGATGGCTGGGAGCTGTTTCGGGAGGAGCTGGCTGCCTACCAGCCCGAGCCGGAAGTTATCCGGCCCAATGCGGCCCCGCTAAAGGACTTGCCCGCGATTACCTATCAGATGGACGGGCTGACATTGACATCCAACCTCGATGTCTACCGGGTTGCGGTGAATGCGCTTGTCGAGCAAGCCAAGCACCCTATTCAAACCGACCAGGACTTTGCCGATGCTGAATACCGCGTCAAGGTGTTTAAAAGCGCCGAAAACAAGCTGGCTACACTAGCCGACCAGGTATTGGGAGAAGTGAAAGACCTCGATGAATTTGTCAAAGACCTGCGTTTTATCCGTGAACAGATAAGGTTGGCACGGCTTGCAACTGACAAGCAGGTCAAAGCTCGGAAAGAGGACATCCGCGCCGGGATTTTAAAGGCCGCCGAAGCCGACATGGCCGCGTTCTGTGATGCGCTTGCCGACGAGCTGGGTGCGCCGTTGCCGGAAACGGCCATCTCCGTCCGTGACGCGATGAAAGGGAAGAAGACCGTCGCCACATTCAAAGAGGCCGCCAGCAATGCGGTAGTTCAGGCCAAGATTGAAGCCGAAGGCTTTGCCCGGACTGCGCGGGCAAACAAGGCCTACTTGCAAGAACATGCGGAAGACAAACAAGCCTTGTTCAATGACTGGGAGCATATCGGGTTCAAGGATCCCGCGGACTTCCAGGCGTTGGTAAAAGCGCGGTTGGCTGACGCGAAAGTGCCACCGGTAAAGGGCAGTGACGAACTGTCCGGGTGTAATTCTGATCTTGTCCAGGTTCCCAGCAAGGAACTTTTATATCTGCGCCAGCGTGATGCCCTGCTGACGGCGCTGGAAAACGCAGGCGTGGAGAAATGGAGAGGTTATCGAAAAGCGGTGGTTGGTTTAAAAGAGGCGGCCTGATACTCATCCGTCAAATGGTTGATCAAAAATGGGAAAACTTTACTTTTAGGAAATTAAGATGGTTGTTAGAAACAATGGACTGATATCACCATGGGTTCATAAAGCTTGTTTTGTTTTGGCTAACATTCAGATATTTGACGTCCATTTATTATTCTCTTATTTAAAAGTACGAGATACGAAATTTCATCTCACCCCTCCCAGATCATTAACATTGTGAACAATTGGAATAACAACTGAGAAATTCAACTGAAAAATGATTTTATTCCATACTTGAAACTGTTTCCACCCGTTGTAGTTGAATGATACAAATATAATAAGTTCAACCCGTAAAGAAAATAGAAACAATAACTCTCCTAAAATATGAGCATGCCATTCTCACTAAAATTGAGGATAAGTGATGCGTTTTATAAATTTATGTGGTTTAACAATTGTCACATTGGTTCTTAATGGGTGTGCCAATTGGTCCTCCATAAATAGGACGACTCGTATTCCTTCGCCCGTAGATCTAGAAATTGATATGTCAAAAGACGGTCAAGCCCGAAAGTTAATAATGGGTATGGGTAGTGGAAAAGCGATACATCTTGATGCTCAGCAAAGAGTGGTGATGATTAATGGTTTACAAGAATACTGCGCCGAGCCCTCCCCCGATGCACTGGCAACATTTGCTAGCTCACTCGCGCCTCAGCCAACGTAGATGACAAAGTGAATGCCGCCGTTAGCGCTCTATTCGGCGGAAATGTTGCTTCCTTTGGATTGAGAACACAAAGTATTACGCTTATGCGTGATGCCATGTATCGTGTGTGCGAAGCTACATGAATGATGCACTGAGTCCTCGTCAAGCATCTCTGGCTATGACCAGAAACCAAAATATGGCGATGGTATTTCTCGCCATAGAGCAACTAACCGGAGCTGTCGTTTCACAACCTGTCAGTATTGTCACGCAAGGGTCAGCCAACAGTTCGGCGTCATTGCTGGCCAATCAAGATTTACTGGATACAGCCAGACAACGTGAAGCAGATACCAAAGCAGAGTACGAGCAAAAGCAGGCAGCAAAAAATGGTATCGATAAAGATGCGGATCCTGATGGTTATGAGAATGCTGTGACAAATGAGAAGCTGGCAAAACAGAGCTACGACGATGCTGTACAAAACAGAAAAACTATTGAGAAAGCCAAGAATCAAGCGTTTGCAAACGTAAACAATAATATCTCCGGCAAAGAAAATTTAGGTTCTTTGACTTATTCCGGGAATATTTCGGATGAAACCGCGGCGCACATATCTGGTGCCGTAACAGAAATAGTGAAGTATGCGTTGTCAAAGGATTATGCTCAGGATACTTGTCTGATGTTATTGATGTCAGAAACTGCTCCGAGAGACAGCTCGGCTTATAATGTTTGTGAAAAGTATCTATCTAATTCTGTCGAAGATGTCCTAATAAGCAATCCAGAAGACATGAAATCTAAAGCGTTATTAAGTCGCTATGTGGACGACCCTAAATTTAGAATCACGTTGAAATCATGGGTAGATAAAAATATTGCAAAAGGGATAAATATGAATTTCTTTTTATATATTGAACAATATCAAGATTTTAGAGCTAAAGCATATGACGAACTAATTGAAAGAGAGGGATAGGATTATGGCAATTTACAATGACAAATCGTTAAAAGAAGCCTTGATGATTATAGAAAACGAGTTTGACCCAAATAATAAAAACAGTAGTGATAAAGTCGAAATAATACGTAAAGGAAAAGATAAATTCACAATAAAAACAGAATCAAACCCAAAGTAAGAGTAATCTGGTCTCTACAAATGTTTCTGCGTGCCTGCCTTGGTGGCAAGTAGTCATTTACAGAGTCGAGGCAGGGCTTTGCATTTAAAATAATAGTCTGAAATTGCAAGCTTCCAACGCCCCTTACCTCAGTCGTTTTGGTTTGATTTCGTCACATAATGCGCCCCCAAAACCAAGGTTACTATGGGAGGTAAAAAGTTCTTAAAAAATTCGAAAACCGCTTTTGCGGCGGCATTGGCTTCGGAAATGGCTGACGACATGTATTTGCGACAGAACTCTACGACATGGGAGTGGGACGGGGTGCTGACAGAGCATATTTCCTGGACATCGGAAAGGTACCCTTCCACCCCGTTGTCAGTAAATATGTACGCAGCCGCGCTTCCTATAAAGAGGATGGCAATGCCTCCAAGTACCCAATAAGTCATCTTTATCTGAGCTTTTTTCTCTTCAGATAACTCTTGAATATCACCGATGTCATTGCCATCGTCGTCATCTTTGAGGTTTATTTCAGTCATCTTACCTACCATAAAATGATACGTTGCTCGGTACCATCCTCACTTTTTATGATCAGTTCTTTTTTAGCATGATCTGCGTCGGAGGCGACTTTCAAAAGCTTGAGAGCTTTTCGAATCACTTCAGAGCGAGACGATGCATGGGTATCCTCTTTCAAAAGATCCAATAATTCAGTTGTTTTTTCATCAAACTTAAAACTTGTCGCTTTCATCAACTACTCCACATCAATACTGAATACACACAAAGTATATACAAAGTATATAAATAAACATAATTTCCTCACACAGAAAGCTAGCACCCGATGACCACAGGCGCAACAACCTCAGTCCCTTCCTAACTCTGCCACCTGTCGATACCTTCATCATGGGGAGTATTTCGCCTGAAATCCCCCAAAACGACCACAGCAAGGCCAAGCTTGCTGACAGTGAATGAGGTAACGACCAATGACAAACGAAAGCACAATGGAACCCAACAGGTGGATTGATAAACGTTTGGTGATGGCGCTCACCGGACTCACGGAAAGGCAAATCAAGGAGTACCGCCATCATGCCTGGGTGGAGGGGGTTCACTACAAAAAGGCCAGTCCCAAAGGTAAAACAGGCAATACTGCCAGGCTCATGTACAACCGTATCGAGATTGACCACTATTTTGATAACAATAAAAAGGTAGCCTGATGACCTATCCAGAAGGAGTTGAAGTGCGGGGAAAATCTCTCCGCATTTTTTCATGTACAAAGGACAGCGCTGCCGGGAAACGTTGAAAGGCTGGCTTGCCACACCAGGGAACATTAAAAAGGCGGGCCGGTTACGTGCCGTGATTGTCGCTGACATTGCCTCCGGTGAATTTGATTATGCCTTGCGATTTCCCAATTCAAAGAAGGCGAGAGTCTTGGGCGGCGCAGAAAACAATGGGCTAGTCACCACACTGAGCGAGCTTGTTTCAAAGTGGATAAGGGTAAAAGAGCCAACGTGTACCAAAGAGACGTTGAACAGGACACGTCACGCACTGGCAACCTGTGCCAGGATACTAGATGGACGCCGGCCAATCGCCAACATCACCCATGAAGACGCCCTGACACTCCGTCGCGACTTGCTTAACGGAGAGACGTTCTTTTCACGCAAGCGAAACAAAAAAGGCCGAAGCGTCTCTACGGTAAACACCTACATCTCGCTGTGCAGTGAGCTTTTCGCATTCGCGGTGCGCGCTGGGTATGTCACCAGCAACCCTTTTGACAACGTGGGCAGCTTAACCCTCGAGAATCACTCACCAGAGCCACTTGAATTTGATGAGTTTGAACGGCTGGTCACCCACCCCGCGGCTGATCCCCAATCGGTTAACCTTTGGACCCTCGCTGTGTACACCGGCTTGCGTCATGGTGAACTCTGCGCCCTGGCGTGGGAAGACATCGATCTCGACGCAAGGACGATAACCATCCGCCGCAATCTCACCGTCAAGAACCGGTTTAAAACACCCAAGACAAAAGCTGGCGAGAGAACCGTTAACTTGCTCACCCCCGCCGTTGACGCGCTGAAACGGCAAAAACTCATTTCTTTCCTGCGTCCGGCCAACGAAATCAGCGTCGCCTTGAGGCAGCAGGACAAACAGCGAACGGATCGTTGTACCTGGGTATTTGTCACCGGTCTCAGTGCTAACTCGCGTCCCCAAAATTGCGGTTACCTCAGCACAAGTGGCATCAACCGGCTTTGGCATATCGCTGTCAAACGCGCCGGAATACGATTCCGCAACCCTTATCAGACTCGGCATACTTATGCATGTTGGATGTTGAGCAAAGGAGCTAATCCTGCCTTTATCGCATCCCAGATGGGGCACAAAGACATGACGATGGTCTTGAAGGTGTATGGTGCGTGGATGCCAAGCGCAAATGTATCTGAAATTGAAAAGATGAACGAAGCTTTTAAAAGTGATTCCCCATCCAAGCCCCATTTCAAAAAGAAATTGTGATTTTATACTTTAAATACAGATAATTAAAAATACATCTAAGTTCATACGCTTTGAATTACAACAAAAAACAACTGTCCCGGCTTCCGAATTTAAGGGAACGGTTAAAAAATATAAGTGATGCAACAAGGGGCCGAATCGGCCCCATTCTTCGCCTTATTTCCTACCAAAAATCAATCAGCCCTTCCAGCAACAACCCCGTAAGAAAAGCCGGACACAGTTTTGAATGTAACTGTAGCGTTTTTCATCGGTTTCACCGGCATCCGCACCCAATTGCGCCCAGTAGACGGGTTTGCCCATCGCCATCATTAAAAGTTGCATTGCTGCATCTTCCACAGGCTGTTCGAGTTTGATCATGCCTGCTGCGTTTAATTCAGACAGAAATTCCGATACCAAGCGAATCTTATGTTTTGGGCCAGTTTCGATAAACGCGTTGGCAATGTCCGGATGGGCATCACGCTGTGAAATGATGGTTTGATACATATCGATTGCATTTTGGTTCAGAAGCATATTCTGGAACGAGAAACAGAAGGCTGTCAGGGAATGCTCCGGACTCTGGGAACCCGGCTCCAGCGAGAGTTTCTCCTGAAACTTCTCACACTGATGAATAATGCAAGTTTCGAAAAGTTCGCCTTTGGAACTGAAGTGCGAGTATACCGTCTGCTTGGATACTTCCGCCTTCGACGCAATCATATCCATGCTGACGCCGAAGCCTTGCTCCCTAAAAAGCTCACCAGCAGCACGAAGAATCTGTTCTTTCTTCTTGTCGCTTTTTTTACGACCAACACGAATGCTATTTTGCTCAACCATATAAATAACTGATACCTAAGATAAAAAACAATGCTTTAGAGATAACCTTTTCAACTTTCGCTTAAATCAATAATTAATAGACTAGACAGTACAGTTTGATTAGTCTATTTTTCATACAGTCAACATCATGACTTATGAAATTTAACAAAAGGATTTGAGCATGTCTTCCGCTACATCGGCACGTCCTCATACAAGGCTCTCTAACGCAACGATTTCTGTACCTGTACTTCTTGGCCTGTTCATGCTGATGTTATCCGGGTGCGATACAGAAGCTCAATCCCAAATTGAACAGGTAAACCAACTCACTGTTTCCAGCATCCGTCTTACACCTGAATCTGGCTATCCCGTAAAACAGAGGTTTCTTGGAACTGTAAAAGCCCCTCAGGAATCAACGCTAGGTTTTGAACTGGCCGGAAAACTCTCAGCATTGCACGTCACTCAGGGCGACACTGTCGCTATTGGACAAAAAATTGCTTCCCTCAACACGGAACTCCTTGAAACAGAATTAAACCAACTGATGGCAAAACGCGACCAAATCGCAGCACAACTTCAGTTGATAAAGCGCAATCTTTCGCGCCAGCTTTCGCTAAAAAAGAAAGGCTTCAGTGCAGATGCACAAATTGACGACCTTAAAAGTCAGCGTAACACCCTGTCGGCAAGTCTGGATGAGGTAGATGCAGGCATTCTTGCCACTCGTTTACGTATTGACAAGTCAACCGTTTATGCCCCGTATAACGGTGTTATCAGTACGCGACATGTATCTCAGGGAGATGTTATTGGCGCAGGCACCCCTACTTTTACACTGCTTTCAACGCTGGGCCGCGAAGCTCACATAGCGTACCTGCCGAAATGGTGAACACACTTGAAAACGGAGCAACATTTTCAGTTGAGGTAAACGGGCGTTTCTACGATGCATCTCTCATAAACCCGGCGGCGGCCCTTCAGAATAACGGCCGCACAGTAAACCTTAGATTCGAATTACCAAAAGACTCTGCTCTGCTCCCGGGTGAACTCGCTTATCTGACCGTGAATCGTCAGATTAACAAACCCGGCTACTGGATTCCTATGTCTGCCCTTACTGACGGTGTCAGAGGAACATGGAACATTTTCAGCCTCACTTCCCAGGAGAGTGACAGTCATTCATTCCGCGTTGAAAGACGTCTTGTAAACCTTCTGTACGCGACCGAAAGCCAAGCCTTCATAGCCGCGGAGTTGGGGGAAAAACCACTCATTGTTTCCGAGGGTCTTCACCGAATCGTTGCCGGTGCTAAGGTCACGGCTACTTCGGCTGAACTTGTTGAAGGGCCTAAGTCATGATGGCGAATGTAATTGGAAATATAAGACTTTTAATATTGGCAACAGCCCTAATTTTAGTTGCTGGTTTATCTGCTATACAGACGTTACCGAGAGCAGAGGATCCTAAACTGACCAACCGCTGGGCCAATGTCACTACCAGTTATCCCGGAGCAAGCGCAGAACGTGTTGAAGCACTTGTTACGGAGAAAGTAGAGACTGCATTGCGTCAGCTTGCCGATATCACGCAAATTGACTCCATATCCCGTCCCGGATTGTCAGTCGTTACCGTCGAACTTCATGATGATTTGAAAGAAACAGAGCCTTCCTGGTCGAAAATTCGAGACGAATTATCTGAAGTCGCACCATCATTGCCAAATGGCGCGGCCCCGCCAACGCTGAACACTGATTTGTCTGACGCCTTTACGTACATTCTTGCACTCCAGTGGAAAAATCCTGACGCCCAACAAGACCTTTTGGCTCTTGGTCGATATGCCAAAGATATTGCCCGGCAATTTCGCAACCTCTCAGGTACTGATTACGTCAAAGAGTATGGCTTGCCAATAGAAGAACTCCTGGTCGAAATTGATCCGTTCAAGGCGAGTAGCGCCGGCATTACTGCGGGTTCGCTCAGTCAGGCTATCGCCGGGGCAGATGCAAAAGGCGCAGCGGGTGAGATTATCAACAGTGATATTCGCATGCAGGTGGAGCTTCGGGGAGAAATCGATTCGCTACACCGCTTGAGAGATGTCCCGGTACGTGTAAATGCAGACGGCCACCAGATCCGATTGAGCGACATCGCCTCTGTTCAACTTACAGAACTCAGCCCCTATAAAGAACACGCGCTTCACAACGGTCAAGCTGCGATTTTGGTCGCAGTCAGAATGCAGTCGGGACAGAACATTGAACGATGGACGTTCTGTTGAGGAAGTCATTGCCTCTACCCACAGCGTACTTCCCACTGACATTTCGCTGACCACACTCTTTAAGCAATCAACCTATACAGAAACGCGTCTTGTCGAGCTTCTGGACAGTCTGCTCATAGGTTTTGTTCTGATCGTGGGCGTGTTACTTGTCACGCTTGGGGCGCGTTCAGCCATTTTAGTTGCACTTTCATTACCGGTGACAGGCGCTGTGACGCTTTTCATGATGAAAGCAACAGGATTGCCCGTAAACCAGATGTCAGTAACAGGTCTTATCGTTTCGTTGGGTATCATGGTGGACAATGCCATCGTTATGGTCGACACCATACAGCGTCAACGTGAGAAGGGAGCAGGTCAGTTCGAAGCCGCTGAATTCGCGATAAAACATTTGTGGACTCCCCTTCTGTTCCACATTAACCACAGTGCTGGCGTTTGCTCCCATCTTTTTGATGCCTGGTGCAGCTGGTGAGTTTGTTGGAGCGATCGCAATTACGGTGACCTTTTCCCTCATCGGGTCTTATCTGATATCCCACAGTCTGGTTGCCGGATTTGGTGCCCATTTTCTTCGTTCAGGCAATACGGCGAAGCATTGGTACACGCAAGGTGCAGAACTCCCGGCTTTAGGGAGACTGTTCAATACTTCTCTTAAAGCCGGGCTAAAGTGGCCAGTGGTGACGTTGGTGATGGTATTTTGTATTCCTGCCGTTGGTTTTTGGTCTGCTTCGCAACTGACAGAACAGTTCTTCCCGCCTTCAGATCGGGATATGTTTGAACTTCGGGTATATATGTCTCCCATGTCGAGCATCGACCAAACCAGCCAGGCCGCAAAGGAAATTGACCAGATTTTGCAATCAAAACCGGGTGTAGAAAACGTCACCTGGGTGGTGGGAAACAATGTTCCGGCTTTTTACTACAACCTTCAGAGCAAGAACTCCGGCACACCCAGTTTTGCTCAGGCCATGATAAAGGTATCTGACTTCCGGTTTGCCAACAGACTTATTCCAGAACTGCAAATTGAGCTGGACGAAAAAATATCCAATGCTCAAATCATTGTTAAAAAGCTGGAACAGGGCCCGCCATTTAACGCGCCGCTTGAAGTGAGAGTCATTGGACCAAGCCTTGACCGCATAAAAGTGTTGGGTGAACAAATCCGACTGATCATGCAGAAACCCAGTACGTTACGCACACACGGGAAACCCTTCAACCCGGATTGCCAAAGGTGATGCTGGATGTCAATGAACAAGCCAGCCAGATCAACGGTCATCCCCTTTCGACGTTAGCAAAGCTGTTGCAATCAACCCTGTCCGGGCAGTAACGTCGATGATCGAATCAACGGAAGAAATTCCTGTTAGGGTACGTATTGGTGATTCGGCCCGAACCAGCCTGGAGGGACTTTCAAACCTGCGTATCCCGACTCAAACCGGGAGCATGCCGCTTTCAGCGCTTGCAAGTGCCACATTGGAACCCGCCAGAGGAGCGATACCGCACAGGAATGGTGAGCGGGTGAATACGGTTGAGGGGTATATTGTAGCCGGTGTGCTTCCCCAGACCGCGCTGGATTTGTTCCGCGACAACCTTGAAGCGGCAAACATTGCCTTACCACCCGGTTATCGGCTCGAATTTGGCGGAGAGTCTGCCGAGCGTAATGAGTCAGTCGGCAAGTTAAAAAGCAATCTGGCACTGGTTATCACCCTTTTGGTTGCAGTGGTGATTATCTCTTTCAACTCTTTTCGCTTGAGCACCATTGTTTTTCTGGTTGCGTTTCAAGCAGCCGGGCTGGGATTGCTTTCAGTCTGGGTGTTCAGTTATCCGTTCGGTTTTACGGTTATCATCGGATTACTCGGCCTTATTGGCCTCGCCGTCAACGCGGCTATCGTGATTCTTGCAGAACTCAAAGAAAATCCTGACGCATGCAACGGAAACAAAGCTGCAATAATTGATTCTGTTGCTAGTTGTTCCCGGCACATAATCTCTACCACCATCACAACCGTTGGCGGCTTTTTACCTTTGATCCTGAGTGGTGGAGGCTTCTGGCCGCCTTTTGCCATTGCAATAGCCGGAGGCACGGTACTGACCACGATTCTGTCATTTTATTTTGTACCTTCAGCATTTTGGTGCTTTGTCCGATTCAGACCACTCCCTTCAGGCAGCCCGCCTATCAACACACTTAAACTTAATTCCGCTATGGCTCCTCAGTTTGCCCCGTTTACGGGGCTTTTTTTGGCTATAATCGTTTGTTGAAGTGCATCCGTATCAGTACCTCGATCACACCCGAACCCAGGGGAGGAGCATATGAGTACGGCAGATACCATCCGGGAAATCGAACGGCAAATCCAACTGGCGTATGATGAGGGAGAGTACGCCGTCGCCCACCAGTTAGAGGCGCAAGCGTCCAGGCTTAAATTTCAGCAGGACAGGCATTACAACTTCAGGCAACTGGGTAATATTGACGACTTCAGGGAACTCCCAACAGACGAAGACTAGCTTCGAAATGAAACGCCACCGTCACGGTGGCGTTTGTTTATCAGGTAACCCGAAAAATCAGTGGAATTCCCGCTCTGCCTTATAATCTTTTGGCAGTTTGTGGGCGATACCTTTGTGGCAATCAATACAGGTCTGCCCGTCATCCTCAGCTTTGGCGTGAATTCCGGCTGCAACGGTGCGCTGAACGCTGAAATCCATAAACTCAAAGTTGTGGCAATTCCGGCACTCCTGAGAGTCGTTGGCCTTCATTCGGTTCCACTCCCGCGTTGCCATTTCAAGCCGGTGGTCTTCAAACTTTTTCGGCGTATCTACGATACCGAACACTTTTCCGTAAAGTTCTTTACTTGCCTGGATCTTACGGATTATCTTCGGCACCCACTCTTTTGGCACATGACAGTCCGGACAGGTTGCCCGCACACCACTGCGGTTGGTGTAGTGAATGGTACCTACGTACTCTTCATACACATTTTCCCGCATTTCGTGGCAACCGATACAAAACTCCTCTCGGTTAGTCATTTCCATGCCGGTATTGAATCCTCCCCAGAAGATAATACCTGCACCAAATCCGACAATAAGGATGGTTCCTATCGCCAACCGGCTGGGTTTCCTAAACCACCGCCAGAACGATGTAATAAAACCGGGTAGTTTCATTCAGGCCCCCTTATTCGCCGAACTTACCGGCAGGCACAAATTCATTTTCGACCAGAGGTTCAGCTTGAGCCTGAGGTACGTGACACTGCAGGCAGAAGTAGCGACGCGGCGCAACTTCTGTCAGCAGTTTTCCGTCCCGGTCCTGATAGTGTGTCGGGCTGACGCGCGGTGCGCCGGTTTTCCGGTACACGTTCACATCGTGGCACTTCAGGCACCCGTTGTTAGACTGGTTAACCTGGTACCCGTCTGTTGCATGGGGGATCAACGGTGGTTGGTTAACGTAATCCAGCGCAATGCGCTCCTGGTTTTTCGGTACAGGTTTGATTTTCGGCAGTACATTGCCATCGGCAATATCTGTCGACCCGCGCAGCGACTCAACCGGCGCGGCCTCTAAATTTGCGTAAACCCCTTTAACTGTAAATACAACAGCGCTCAGCACCACTGCCAGCATGAGAGAAACCGCTTTTTTAACCTTCATCCTCGGCTCCAATTCTTGTTCTGAATCCTAAAACTTGTTCAGCACACACATCGACACAGCGACCACAACTGATGCAATCCCTGTCCATCACTTTCCTGTCCCCTTCCTTGAGCGGCTGGCGCAGTACCTGCGGCTCTGGGCACACGTTGAAACAATCCATGCACTTGGTGCAGGCTTCGCGGTTAACGGCTTTCACCCGCACAAGGCTTTGTGAACCAATAAGCCCGTACGTCGCGCCCAATGGGCAGAGGTGGCCACACCAACCGTGCTCGACCAGCAATAAATCCATCACGAAGACAGAAACCACCAGCCAGATACCCGCACCGAAGCCGAAAATCAGCCCCCGGTGAAAAGCTGCCACCGGGTCCAGCCATGTCCAGACCAATGAACCGGTAACGCCGCTACCCATCACAAGTGCCGCGAGAAACCAGTAGCGAAGTGATTTTGGCCACGCAAAGCTCACCTTCAATCCCAGTTTGCGACGAAGCCATGCTGCCAAATCTGTTACCAGATTCATGGGGCATACCCAGCCGCAAAACGTACGGGGTGCTATCAGTGCATAGAGTCCGATAACCACCAAAAGACCAATCAGTCCGGATGCTTCGAACACATGTCCGGTTGCCAGTGACTGTGCGGCAATCAGCGGATCAGTAAAGGGAATGAAATCAAACAGCACGCTGGCTGAGAGATTCCCTTTCATGATCCAGATGCCCCACATCGGCCCGGTGAAAAACGACAACAAAATTGCCACTTGAGTAACCCGGCGCAGGATGAGGAAGCGGTGAGCCCGCCACCAACCAAGGCGCTTTACAGCGTCTTTTCCTGCGTCTTTAGCGCGGTTCTTCGCCATCAGTTACCCTCCCCCGGCTTTCTGGCGGGAAGTGTCAGTTGCCTTGGCACTAAACGCTCTCCGTCATTGGCCTCTTGTGCTTGCCAGCCGAACCGATAGTGTTTACCCAATTCACCTCTGGCAAGACTGGTCGGCACCACCTTGATGGCGGCTTCTTCGAGCACACAGGCGTGCTCACAGAGACCACATCCGGTGCAGCTATCTGCGTTCACCATGGGGATTAACTTTGCATGGACACCGGTTCGCTGATTGTGCATAGGTTCCAGCGTGATCGCTTCGTCAATCATCGGGCATACCCGGTAGCAGACATCGCAACGAAGCCCTTGCCAATTCAGGCAGTTTTCGTGGTCTATCAGTACCGCCGTACCCATTTGTGCCTTGGTAATATCCGTCAACCCCTTGTCAAGCGCACCGCTTGGGCAGGCTTTCACACAAGGGATGTCTTCGCACATTTCACATGGCACTTTCCGGGCATCAAAGTAAGGCGTACCTACCGCCACCGGTGACAAAAGTGTCGCCAGTTTCAACGTGTCATAAGGACAGTCGCGCACACAGAGCCCACACCGCACGCAGGCATCAAGGAAATCCAATTCCTCAAGTGCGCCCGGCGGCCTTATCGGCACGCCCGAGCGTGCCTGGCTCTGCTTGGATTGCAATCCCAACACCGTCACCGCGATGCCTGCCCCGGCAGCCGTCCGGGCAGCATCCCGGAGAAATCGCCTGCGGCTTGCATCTTTCGGGGAAGACTTTCCAGCCTTTCCTTTCGAAGACGGTTTTGGTTGGGTATGAATGCTCATCGTTGTGTTGCCTGCCTTCCCATCAAGCCTTTAAGACTTTGACGGCACATTTCTTAAAGTCGGTTTCTTTTGACAGCGGATCCGTTGCATCCAGCGTCAATTTGTTTACCAACTGCCCGGCGTCAAAGAACGGCATAAATACCAGCCCTTGCGGTACGCGGTTGCGGCCACGGGTTTCAACATGTGTCGTAACCTCACCGCGGCGGGAAACCACTTTTACCGCATCGCCCCGACGCAAACCGCGTTTGCGTGCATCCAGTGGGTGCATGTATACAACGGCATCCGGGTAAGCACGGTAGAGTTCAGGAACCCGGCGGGTCATGGTGCCGGTATGCCAATGCTCAAGCACACGGCCAGTGGAGAGCCACAAGTCGTAATCAGCATCAGGTGATTCAGCCGCTGGTTCATAAGGCAGTGCAAACATCACGGCTTTTCTGTCCGGCTTGCCATAGAACGCAAAGCCTTCTCCGGCTTTCACATAAGGATCTGTCCCTTCTGCGTAACGCCACAGGGTTTCTTTGCCATCCACAACCGGCCAGCGCAGGCCACGCGCTTCGTGGTACATGTCAAATGGAGCCAGGTCGTGCGCTTTGCCACGGCCAAATTCCGCATACTCTTCGAACAGTCCTTTCTGGATATAGAAACCGGCAGCGCGGGCATCGTCGTTCAACCTGTCTTCAGGCACTTCGTTCAGGGAATACTTGTCGACTTTGCCGTTGGCAAACAGGATGTCGTACAGCGATTTACCCCGGTATTCCGGCTTGGCGGCGACAAGTTCTTCCGGCCAGACTTCTTCAACCTTGATACGCTTGGAGACTTCCACCAGCTGCCAAAGGTCAGATTTCGCCTCATCTGGCGCTTTGATTTGCTGGTACCAAAACTGTGTGCGGCGTTCAGCATTACCGTAAGCACCCTCTTTTTCCACCCACATTGCTGTTGGGAGAATCAGGTCGGCTGCCATGGCCGTCACAGTTGGGTACGGGTCAGAGCAAATAACAAAGTTGCGAGGATCGCGGTAGCCCGGCAAACGCTCCTCATTGATATTCGGACCGGCCTGCATGTTGTTGTTACACATCACCCAGTAAACGTTCAGTTTGCCGTCTTTAAGCATCCGGTCCTGAAGCACGGCGTGATAACCCGGCTTTGGCGGAATGGTGCCTTCCGGCAGGTTCCACTTATCCTCTGCAAACTTGCGGTGTTTAGGGTTCTTCACCACCATGTCTGCTGGCAGGCGGTGGGCAAATGTACCCACTTCACGCGCTGTTCCGCACGCTGACGGCTGTCCGGTGAGGGAGAACGGGCCGTTGCCCGGTTTGGAGATTTTCCCAGTCAACAGGTGGATGTTGTAAACCAGGTTATTCGCCCACACACCACGGGTATGCTGGTTGAAACCCATGGTCCAATAAGAGACCACTTTTACTTCTGGGTTGGCATACAGCTCTGCCAGTTCATTCAGTTGGTCAACCGGCACACCGGAAAGCTTCGAGACGCTTTCTGCATCATAATCAGCCACAAATTTAGCAAACGCATCGAAGTCCATCGGCTCGGAGCCGCCTTTGCCCGGGTTCTTTGCTTTCTGCTCAAGCGGGTGGGTAGGACGAAGTCCGTATCCAATATCGGTCACACCCTTACGGATATTGACGTGCTTTTCAACAAACGCCTTGTCCACTTTGTCATTGCTGATGATGTAGTAGGCAATAAAGTTCAAGATGGCCAGGTCAGTCTGCGGAGTGAAAATAATGGGGTTGTCTGCCAACTCAAAACTGCGATGCTCAAACGTAGAAAGCACAGCGACTTTTACATTGGGTGCTGACAGGCGACGATCTGTCAGGCGAGACCACAAAATCGGGTGCATTTCTGCCATGTTTGAGCCCCAGAGCACAAAGGCATCGGCCTGCTCAAGGTCGTCATAACATCCCATTGGCTCATCCATACCAAAGGTACGCATGAAGCCGCCTACCGCTGATGCCATACAGTGGCGGGCGTTAGGGTCAATGTTGTTGGAACGGAAACCGGCTTTCATCAGCTTGGCCGCCGCATAACCTTCCCATACGGTCCATTGGCCGGAACCAAACATCCCCACCGTGGTTGGCCCGTTGGTCTGAATAGCAGTTTTGAACTTGTCTGCCATCAGATCCAGCGCTTCGTCCCAGGAAACCGGCTCAAACTCGCCCTCTTTGTCGAAGACACCGTTTTTCTTGCGCAGCATAGGTTGAGTCAGGCGATCCTTTCCGTACATGATCTTTGGCAGGAAATAGCCCTTAATACAGTTAAGGCCGCGGTTTACAGGTGCGTCCGGGTCTCCCTGGGATGCGACAACCCGGCCATTCTGGGTACCCACAAGCACCCCGCAGCCTGTTCCGCAGAAACGGCACGGTGCTTTGTCCCATTTGACTGAATCATCCTGTCCTGCAGCATTCGCCACCGAGGCAGGCAGTGTAATACCTGCCGCTGTGGCGGCTGCCGCAGCCGCATTCGCCTTCAAAAAGTGTCGGCGTGTCAGCTTCATTGCTCTACTCCTTCACCTGCCTGTGCAGGCTCCTCTTCATCGTCTGTTTGGTGGTACACCAGTGTTGCCGCCAGTACGCCCGGCAGCGCACGGATGGCCTCGAATTTATCAAGCAAGGTATTGCGGGTATCCCCCTCAACCACGACCACCAGTTTCCCCGCCTCACTGGATGCGGGCACTTCTGCCCCATCCATGGCACTGATGGCTTGTTCGACCACCCGTAATTGATCCGCAGCGGCGTGGACGACCAAACTGCTGACGTGAAACTCACCCATTGCATTTCTCCATCTTGATGGCGTTAACCGGGCACGGCGCAACACAGGCACCGCATCCACTGCACGCTTTCTCATCCAACACTGGAATGGCAACAGAGCCTGCGGATAACCGGAAACGTAAGGCGCGGGTTTCGCAACTGTCACCACAGCTCCGGCATTCAACCCCATCGTTGGCCAGGCAACGCTCCGTAAATTCCACCCGCTGCACCCACGGGGTTTGGGTTCTGTCATTAAAAAGCCCTTCAGGGCAGGCGTCCGCACAGGCGTAACAGAAAGTGCATTCCCCCTTTTTGAAGTCGACAGAAGGAAAGCCACCGTCTCCGTTGACAATAATTCGGGTTTCACAACGGCTGGCACATTGACCACAGCGGGTACATTGGTCAGTAAATGCTATCTCCCTGCGCTCCCAGGGAAGAGGCTGGCGATCAGCACCAGACGCCATGCCTGTTCGGCTCAAAGCGTTTGTGAATAATCGGCGGCGGGAGATGTCCATTGTTGCCTCGCGGTATATCTGTTCCGGCACCAAATTCGTCCGGTTATGTCAGAAAAAGAAAGCGTGTTTATGATTGTGAAAATTAATCACCTGATGTGATTGGGGATATACCCCTTAGGGTAATTGAGGGGTGATATTGAGCGAGATCAATAAACCGGTTTGATTCTGTTCACATTATTCACCGGATGCAGCAAGCAGGTTCCGGCCATAACGTGGCAAAATAGAATCCTCGATGAGTAAAGGGAAATGGCACGAACTAAAGAGTGTGATATGGCTGAGATAACTATCCGCAAATCCGTCACCACGACCATCGCACGTTCGATGATCCTTATCCTGTTGCTTTCTGTGGTGATTACCAGCTTTTCCCTTTTAACACTGGCTTCAAGCCTCAACGATGCGGCAGCAGTCAATACCTCCGGCTCGCTTCGCATGCAAAGTTACCGGCTTGCGTATGACATCGTCCGGGACTCACCGCTGTATGAACAGCATGTTCAAAAGTTTGAACAATCGTTACTGTCCCCGGAACTGACTCTCCTGAATAACTGGGCGGTCCCTCAGAACATTATTATCCACTATGAAGACCTGATTGGGCGCTGGCTGAAACTAAAGCCGGAACTGCTCGGCAACGACAGGCAGTTTTATCTTGAGCAGGTCGCACTGTTTGTAAATGACATCGACCAGTTCGTCTTTGAACTACAGAAGTTTTCCGAAGACAAACTTCAGACACTGGCAATCGTCAGCAGTGTCGGCCTCGGGCTGATCCTTTGTATATCCCTGTTTTTGATCCATTTCACTCAGCGGAAAATTGTCAACCCACTTCACGCACTGGTGCAGGCGAGCCAGCAAATCCAGTCCAAGAAATTTGATGTCGTCCTGCCTCCCCTCACCCCAAATGAACTGGGTGTACTGTCTGAAAGCTTTGCTTCCATGGCTGCTGACCTGAAGGCGCTTTACGATGGTCAGGAACAGATGATTGAAGAAAAAACCCGTAGACTCACACAAGCGAATAAATCCCTGGGTGTGTTATACGACTGTTCCACCAGCTTTCCAACAGTCAGTTGGGCAGGGACAACTTTGAGGAAATGCTGAAAACCCTGCTGGCTGTAGATGGGATTAAAGCCGCCCGTCTCGTCGTCGAGGAAGAGGGCCAGCCGGACTGGTTTATCCAGGTTGGGAATATCAGCGACTCTCAGTGGCACCGGCACCTTTTGTCTTTGGATGGCGAGGCATTGGGCCACCTTGAGTGCCAGTACACCTACCCATGTCCTGACGAGCAGCTTATCAACAACGTCGCCCGCATAATGTCGCGCGGCGTGTATTACAACCGAACCCAGAAGCAGACCATGCAACTCATGGTGATGGAAGAGCGAGCAACGATCGCCAGGGAGTTGCATGACTCGCTGGCCCAGACACTCTCCTACCTGAAAATACAGACTACACTGCTCAAACGGCAGATTGCCAAACTAGACAATGACAACCTCACGGAAATTACCAATGAAATCGATGGCCAGTTGAAAGATGCCTACACACAGCTGCGTGAGCTGTTGACCACATTCCGGCTTTCCATCGACAGCGCCAACTTCAACGATGCACTCGACCAGATGCTGGATACCCTGCGCGAGCAGACTGAGGCCGCTATTGAAGTCGACAACCACCTGCCCTCTGTCGTCGTCCAGGCCCAACACCAGGTACACCTGATGCAAATTATCCGCGAAGCGGTATTAAACGCGATCAAGCACGCCAAAGCCGAAACCATATCCGTCTCGTGCAATCAGTCATCCGGGCAGGTTGGCATTGCCGTCACCGATAATGGTATAGGCTTTGATGTAAATGATGAAAAACGAAACCACTATGGCATGGCAATCATGTATGAACGAGCCAAACGCTTGGCGGAGAGCTGACTGTATCAAGCAAGCAGGGCCACGGCAGCCGGATAGCGCTCTCATTCCGGTTGGCAGAATAAGAAGTAGTAGAGGATAACAATGGAACAATGGCGTGTATTGATTGTTGACGACCACCCGCTGATGCGCCGGGGAATTACCCAGTTGCTTGCCTGCGAACCGAGTTCCGGGATATTCAGGAAGCCAGTAACGGCACAGATGCTGTCGCTATTTGTGCCCATGATGAAGAGCCGGATCTTATCCTTCTCGATTTAAACATGAAGGGCATGTCCGGGCTGGACACCTTAAAGGCAATTCGCAGTGAAGGCATTTCGTCAACGGTTGTCATCCTGACGGTTTCGGATAATAAGCAAGATGTCGCAGCACTGATTAAAGCAGGTGCAGATGGCTATTTGTTAAAGGATACAGAGCCGGATGAGTTGGTTGAATTGCTTAAACAAGCTCTTCGTGGCGGCAAGGCCTACAGCGACACCATTCGCACCTATTTAGACGAAGGGCTGACCGATTCTTCCCCGTTTGAAAACCTGACCGAGCGGGAAATGCAGATACTTCATGAAGTCGCACAGGGTTACCGAAATAAACAAATCGCAGAGCGGCTTTTTATCTCTGAAGCCACGGTAAAAGTGCATATGAAAAGCCTGCTGAAAAAGCTGGGGGTGAACTCCCGGGTAGCGGCTACGCTGTTATATTTGGAGCAGGAAGAAAGCTAGAAATCTAGAAATCTAGAAATCTAAAAATCTAAAAAGCAAACAGGGCGGAATGATTTCCGCCCTGCAAGTTATTCGTTAACGGTTTAGCACCGCCAGTGCCTGTTGGTGAATTGAAGCCGTGGCGGCGGCTACCACTGTCCCGTCCCAGCCTTCCCGAATGGGGTTTCCCCGCCAATCCGTGATAATACCACCCGCTTCCTCAACCACAGGGATCAGTGCCATTACGTCGTAATACTGGAGGCTGGCTTCAACAACCAGGTCGATAAATCCCGATGCCAGCAGCGCATAACTGTAACAATCACCACCAAATCGACGCAATTTTACTTCACCGGCCAACGCATCAAAACGGAGCTTCTGCTCTTCTGAAAACATATTAGGCTCAGTAGCGTAGAGAATGGCTTCGGGCAAGTCTTCTTTGGAAGAAACCCTGCAAGGCTCTCCGTTGCACTTCGCGCCCTGTCCTGACACACCAATCCATCGCTCATTGAGCATCGGCATATCAATGACACCCATCAGTGGTTTATCTTCGAACGTGAGAGCGACCAAAGTGCCAAACGTTGGCATACCGGAAATAAAGCTCTTGGTGCCGTCGATCGGATCAATCACCCATTTCCAGGGCGATGAAACTACGGTTGCCCCGTGTTCTTCACCCAACACCGCATGTTCAGGATGATTTCTTGCTATCACGTCACGTATCGCTGACTCCGCATGTCGGTCTGCAATGGTGACGGGGCTCGCGTCGTTTTTAGCTTCAACCTCAACGCCACTACGAAAATGCTCAGAAATAATCCTTTTTGACGCTTCGAGCGCAACTTGAACTGTTGCCAGATACTCTTCCATGATGACTACACTTTGTCCGTATTATGATTTTTGATATTAAACCTGAAGCTCGCTACTCTCTTCAAGGAGCCGTTTCAGAAGATACGTTTCCCGTTCGACAGACATCCCTTTCTTTTCGCTGTGCGCCAGAACATGTTCGTTATGAGCGATGGCATCGTGAATGGAAATCCAAACCGGCTCCATACCATTTTTCGCTTCGTAATCTTCGTATCGAGTCTGGCCCAGCTTGGCATCAATGGTGCAGCGGTAGCAGTAGCTCACCATATGCATGATGTCGTAGTCAGGCTTGTACCAAGGCCGGTATTCCTCGTAGATGCCATAGGGCTCGACATCGCGCACATTCCTTGCGCCAGTTTCTTCTTCCACCTCGCGGATCAGTGCATCCACAGGATCCTCGCCTTCATCAATGCCGCCGCCTGGAAGGCTGTAGTCATCGTAACGGGCGGTGTAAAGCATCAGGATTTTGTCGTCACGGATAATAATTGCCCGTGTTGCAAACCGGGTAAATTGTGTTCCTTGCAGCTCTTCCACCTCTGGGTGGACGGCCGTTGTCAAATGTTGCATCGTTTCAGTAATTCTCTTTGTCAGTTTTTTCTCTATATCCGGTAGGACAGGCTATCTAAACTGGGCGTCAGTACACCCCTTTTAGGGGTAAATTCATCAAAAGTTAATGTGATTGTCTCGGCCCCATGTCTGATGTAATGGATTCAGAGCGATAGTGTTGTTTCAGGGAAGATAAGAGAGTCGGTATCAAACCCCAGACTTTTGGCTTTATTCAGAAAGCGCTGTTTGACAGAATCCGGGACTGTTGGGGCTCTGGACAACAACCACAAATAGGATTTGTCCGGACCGGAGACCATAGAATACTGGTAGTTGTCATCAAGCCCAAAAACAATGTAACTGCCATAAAATGGGCCGAAGAATGAAACTTTCAGGTAACCTGTACCCGGCTCCTCAACAAAGTAAGCCTTCCCTTCCGCTTCATTCCAACGATTTTCTTCTGCGTTAAAACCACGGTTAATGACCCTCACGCCGCCATCACCACGCATGGAATAGGTTGCCGTCACGTTATTCAAACCGCTCTCGAAACTGTGATCCAGCCGGGCGATCTCATGCCAGGTTCCAAGGTACTTGTTGAGCTGAAAATTTGTTACCGGAATAACGCCGTCAGGAATACCGGTACAGGAAACAGTCATTAGGGCGGCGAATGCCAGGAAAAGTGTTCTCGCGAATTTACGTTGTTTCATATTTTCATCCCTGTGAGGTTTTTCCGTTATACCTGATGTTTTCCGTGGACGATCATCAGACAGATACAAAAACAGGCAACTTCACGGAGGTGAAAGTCGCCTGAAATTCGTTGCGTTCGGTTAGATACGGTTGCCGAATTCTTTTTGCGCAGCGTCGCTCAGGCAATGAATAACCTGATTGCTGCTTCCCCGCCAAAGCAGCGACGGGTCAGCAAGTTCCTCGACATATTTACCATCAATAAGTACATCAAGGTAAGAGACAACTTCTGCCTGTTCTCTGGTCAGTTCATCGAACACGTAACCGGTCCACAGCCAGATATCTTTCCCTTCGCACTCTTCGCGAACACGTTTTACCAGCGCCAGTACATCCGGGATATTGGCCGGATGCAGCGGGTCACCACCGGAGAGTGACAATCCACGGCGCTTGATGCGGGTATCGTTTAAATCTGCAATTACCTGGTCTGCCATAGCTTTATCAAACGCATGGCCGGAATCCAAGCGCCAGGTAGACTGGTTGTAGCAGCCCCGGCACTGGTGGATACACCCGGAAACAAACACTGTGCAGCGGGTTCCCGGTCCGTTGATCACATCAACGGGATAATACTGATGATAATTCACAATACCCTTCTAGCTTTTATATGTGTTTTGCGCGGCTACATGTGTTTTACACGGCGAATCACTTCTTCTTGTTTGCCGTCGTTGAATGGACGGGCATCAGGCTACCGAGGTAACCACATACGCGGCGGGTCACTGACACTTTTGAAGAGTCATGGTTGCCACATTTCGGGCAGACAAACCCTTTACTGGTACAAGTAAATTCACCGGTAAAACCACACTCATAGCATTCATCAATCGGCGTGTTGGTACCGTAATAAGGCACACGGTCGTAGCTGTAATCCCAAACGTTTTCCAATGCTTCAACGTTGTGCTGGATGTTCGGGTATTCGCCGTAACAGATAAAGCCACCGTTCGCGATCGGCGGGTATGCCGCTTCAAATCGATTTGTCGTACGGGTTAACTTTCTTTTCAACATCCAGGTGGAAGCTGTTGGTGTAATAACCTTTCTCGGTTACACCATCAATCAGGCCAAATTCACGGGTGTCGATTTTGCAGAAACGGCTGCACAGGTTCTCACTTGGGGTGCTGTATAGGCTGAAGCCGTAGCCGGTTTCTTCTTTCCAGGCATCTGTTGCGTTGCGAAGGTGCTGAACAATCGCAATCGCTTTTTGGCGCAGGGTCTCATCGTCGTATACGTGCATACCGTTGCCATACAGCGCATTGATGGTTTCATGGATACCAATATAACCCAGAGACACAGATGCGCGGCCGTTCTTGAAGATTTCACTGACGTTATCGTCGGCCTTCAGACGAACACCACATGCGCCTTCCATATAAAGGATAGGTGCAACGCGGGCTTTCACATTGTCCAGACGTCGGATTCGAGTATCCAGCGCTTCGCGGGAAACATCCAGCATTTCATCCAACAGTTCGTAGAACTTGGCTTCGTCGCCACCTGCACGCATCGCAATGCGCGGCAGGTTAAGATCACCACACCCAGGTTGTTACGGCCTTCGTGGATCAGCTTGCCTTCTTCTTCATAAGCACCCAGGAAGCTTCGGCAACCCATAGGTGTTTTGAACGAATCGGTTACTTTGACAATCTGGTCATAGTTGAGGATATCCGGGTACATACGCTTGGACGCACATTCCAGCGCCAGTTTCTTGATGTCGTAGTTCGGATCGTCCTGCTTCAGGTTCAGGCCATCTTTAATAGCGAAAACCAGTTTCGGGAAAACAGCCGTCTTCTTATTTTTGCCCAGACCGTGAATACGGTTTTTCAATATAGATTGCTGGATAAGGCGCGATTCCCAGCTGTCACCCAGACCGAAACCAAAGGTAACAAAAGGTGTTTGTCCGTTCGCGGTGTGCAGGGTGTTTACTTCATATTCCAAAGACTGGAACGCGTCGTAACATTCTTTCTCTGTACGGGCACGAGCATAAGTTTCCGCCTCAGGAATGTTCCACTCTTCTGCCACCTGCTTGTGCTTTTTGTAGCTCGCAGTGACATAAGGAGCCAATACTTCGTCGATGCGGTTGATGGTTGTTCCGCCATAAATGTGGCTGGCAACCTGGGCAATGATTTGTGCGGTTACTGCTGTAGCCGTCAGGATAGACTTTGGCGTGTCTATTTCTGCATTACCCATTTTGAAACCGTGGGTAAGCATGCCTTCCAGGTCAATCAACATACAGTTGAACATCGGGAAGAACGGAGAATAATCAAGATCGTGGTAGTGAATGTCACCCTGCTCATGGGCATCGACAACTCGGCGTGGCAGCATGTACTGCGTCGCATAGTGCTTGGCAACAATACCTGCCAGCAGGTCGCGCTGGTAGGGATAACCTTGCTGTCTTTGTTGGCGTTTTCGTTCAGGATATCTGAGTTAGTTTGCTCAACCAGGCCCCGGATTTCGTTACTCAGGCGGCTCTTTTCCTCGCGCACGCGATCACGGTCGTGACGGTACTCGATGTAAGCACGGGCCACTGCCTTGTAAGGGCCGGCCATCAGGTGATCTTCAACGGCATCCTGAATTTCGTGAATTTCAACTTTCTGACGATCCTCGAATTGTTCCAGCACTTTGGCTGCAACGGTTTCGGCATAGTCAGCATCCATGTCTGCAACGGTTTCAGCTGCCGCCAATATCGCATCTTTAATACGACGAATATCGAACGGTACCTTGCCGCCATCACGCTTGATTATCGTTGGTTTCACCTTTTTCTCCTGACGCTTTATGCAAACGGGCACATTCTATAACCACAAAATGTTGTGTCAATAGATTTACCAGACACAATATGTGGGGTATTAAACGGATTTGGCCAATACATTACTTTGATTTAGATCA
This sequence comes from Photobacterium sp. JCM 19050, assembly GCA_001310455.1. Lineage (GTDB taxonomy): Bacteria > Pseudomonadota > Gammaproteobacteria > Enterobacterales > Vibrionaceae > Parasalinivibrio. The sequence goes on along the minus strand of BAXG01000037.1, from coordinate 10,966 downwards.
TGGCACTGCATTAAGCGAGTCGGATGTGTTCAATGATATAGACGACATCTAAAAGTTGTCTTGAAACAGTTGCAAAGAAGCTGTTTGTGGTTTCTCTCACAGTTAGTCCTGACAGTTGATGTACTAAGCATCAATACGTTGAAAAAGCCCCCATTTTTTCTCATAGTCTCCCTGTGGTAGTAACGTGGCAGAGAGATGACAGCAACAGTATTCCCCCCAATAATGGTTTTGGTCTTAACACTGGCGAGTATCGCACCGGCGTCAGCATTTACGATCATGACCTGGAATATGGAATGGCTCTCCGACAAAGGAGACATTCGAGAGGGCCGTCGCTCTCGCGCTGACTATATCCAATTAAAAAACGTTGTTTCTGCTATCAACCCGGATGTCGTGGCCCTGCAAGAAGTCGATTCGCTTCAGGTCGTCAGTAACGTATTCAGCCCCAATTTGTATAACCTCTATATATCAGACCGCCGGAATCGTGACGGCAGCAGCGACAACCGAAAACGCCAATCGGTTCAATACACAGCATTTGCTGTAAAACGCGGTCTGAAAGTTATCGATCACGCTGACAACCGTGCAGTCAGCCTCTCAAGCTACTTCAGTGAAACCAACCTAAGATATGGGTCATATATTGAGGTCCGGAAGCCCGGCTTTAAGCCGCTCCATTTGCTGTCAGTCCATTTCAAATCCGGATGTTTTAGCGGAAGAAATATGAAGCGACACAGCTGTATCAAGCTCACGCAACAAACCGATGCACTGGGAAAATGGATACAGGAAAGGGAAAAAAGCAACGAGGAATACCTCATAGCCGGTGACTTCAACCACTACCTGGGGCAACCACAAAACCCGGTACTCACCCGGTTAAACCGCTATACCGGAACGGGTAATGAACCACTTCTTCTGACGAAAGACACCCGCGCCTACTGTAAAGTCCGGCGGGTAAACCGACAAACAAAACGCTGGGAAACCCATATTTATACCCGTCTGATTGACCACATTCTGGTGTCTCCAAACTGGCTGGACAACAAGCATTACACCAGCGCTCAAGTCAGCTTCGATCCCCATGACGTCATGCACTTCAGGCTGACGGATCACTGCCCGGTAGTCGTCAGGGTCAAAAACTAGCCAAGCCGGGCTACCGCTCCCGGACAGTCAACTATTTCGCCCGATTGGTATAAACTGGCGTCATTAAAAAACAAATAAATGTGGAAGCGATGAAAGGAACACTCGATAAAATGGCGGTCAACCTGACCAAGCCAGTGACTTACGCAATTCGCCTCGGAGAAGAAAGTGTTGAAATCAGCCACCGGGTTGGCGAAGCAATCAAACTGAACTTCACCGGGAATATTTTCTGCGCCAACTGCGGTACAAAAACCAACAAAAGCTATTCTGAGGGTTATTGCTTCCCTTGTATGAAGAAGCTTGCCCGTTGCGATATGTGTATCGTCAAACCGGAAACATGCCATTACGATCAGGGAACCTGCCGTGAGCCGGAATGGGCACAGACATTCTGCATGACTACCCATTATGTTTACCTGGCAAACACCTCTGGCCTGAAAGTGGGTATCACACGCGAAAACCAGATCCCTACCCGCTGGATTGACCAGGGCGCGACGCAGGCACTCCCCATCCTGAAACCCGCACCCGGCACATTGCCGGTCTGGTTGAAGTGGAATTGGCAAAGCATATCGCCGACAAAACCAACTGGCGGGCCATGTTGAAAGGCGATAACGAGAACATTGATTTAGACCGCGAAGCACGCAGGTTGCTCCAGGAAGTCGCGACGAAATTGAATCACCTCAATCTGCAACATGGCTGGGATGCAATCCAGAGGGTTCAGAGTGAGCCGGTTGAAATTGAATACCCTGTTCAGGCACATCCTGAAAAAGTGACATCATTGAATTTTGACAAGCAACCCGAGGTCGCAGGAGTCCTGAAAGGCATTAAGGGCCAATACCTGATTTTGGACACAGGTGTCATCAACCTGCGGAAATTCACCAGTTATGAAGTGTCGGTGGAAGTGGATTCCTAGATTTCCCACGTACACAGTGACGGGGAGTAAGTTGTCGTCAAATTTCTCCCCGTTTCTTTTGAGAAATAAAGCGCCATATCAGCACGTTTGGTGAGAGAAAGTACGTCCTCGCCTTTATGACGAGTTGCAATACCACAACTTGCCGTTGTTCCCTTAGGGTGAGATGCCGGCATTGCCTCCCGAATACGCTCAGCCACATTTTTCGCATTTTTTTCATCGGTTTCAGGAAGCAGAATCAGGAACTCTTCCCCACCTACACGAAACACGTAATCTGAATCCCGCACGTTTCTCCTGAGCACCTCAGAACACGAAATCAACACTTCATCCCCAATCTCATGTCCATATCTGTCGTTGATTTTTTTGAAGTGATCTAAATCCAATAAAATAACTGAGAATGCAGAATCCGAACTTTCTGCATTCTTTTGCAGTTTGGGGATTTTGGCATCAAGATACTGACGGTTTCCAAGTCCAGTTAAGCCGTCGTGCATCGCAATGCTGAGGAGCTCTGATTGGAACAGGTAGATTTTTCTGAGCAGCCACGCCACAACAATAAAAAACAGCGCAGAAACCAAAAGCCGGATTTCGGTCCGATCCCGCCAAGGTCCCATCGCGATGCTGGTATCCTCAATCGTTAAAACACCGAACGCCCATTTGTTGTTTTCTTGAATGGAGTAAACACTGTCATCGCCGGATGCATCGTCGGAAACTTCAGAATACCAATACCGGCCAATTGTGCTCTTGGGTAGTCTCATTTCCGCTGATTTAATGTCACATGCCGGCGTATCTATCTGAAATACATTGTTTCCGTTGTTGTCGAATATCAGCGAAACCGTACAGGCTCCCTGTTCAAACCTCGTCAGTCGCTGACTAAGCAATTCCACGTCTATGTAAATGACAATAACTTGCCGGTACCATCCTTCATCGACATATTGACTCATTACCAGATAGCGACCCGCCATTTCGGGGGAGTCAAAGGTATAGACTCGAGGCTGCCAATAAAACGGCTCGTTTTCTGTCAATTTGAAGAAAGGTTGCTCAGTAATAGTTTTACCCGGTAGAACGTTGGTATAACTCTGGGAACCATCTGCGATAAAATAAATGCCGATTTTTTTAATGATCTCAACACGTTTTTCGTATTCCCACAGCGACTGCTGCAAATTGGCAGGTGATGTCAACATCAGTCTTTCGACGTCTTGGAGCACTGCATGGACCGCCTCCAATTCAGTTTCCAATCGGAGTTCTGTTATTTCGGCAATGTGAGCCGCTTCCTTGCGCACATCCTCTAACGTAGACTTTCGGTCAACATCCACGGTGTAAATGAAAAAGAGAAAAATGAGGGTAATCGACACGAAGCTAATCGGCAGAATTGAACCGTAACTGTTGGTCAGCACCCTCTCACTCATCGCTACACACCTTCAGGAATCGTTGCACCTACTTCAGACATCACCCAGTCTGCTCGCGCAGCAGGCGGCCCCCATGGAACTTCCAACACCCGGAAGCCCGCCTGACAGTATGTATTAGTGAGCAATTCGTGAATTTCCAACGCCTCAGCAAACGGATGAGGGCGCACATCATCAATCGAATAAATCGCCTTCTCAGGCCGGCACAGAAACACTGTTGGCTGGTATCCGGAAGGCACCACCAGCGAATCGGCTAAATGGGGCTCATTACCCAACCGAAGGTAAGCAACGATGTCGGGGATTGCTCGGTCCAGAAAGGTGAGTTGGTTATTATTTTGAGATTCATGCAGTTGCGCATCCATTTCCCGGAAACACATGTCGGCAAAAGAAGGGAGATCCGTCCAGGGAAGTATGGGGTTTTCACTTTTCAATTCGCGTTCAATCAGTGAACGCGACACTTCATCGAAAGCGCTCGCGCCCATATTGGCAAGCGTATTAATAAGCGTTGTTTTGCCCGCCCCCGGTCCACCGGTAATAATGAAGGGCTTTTTGAAGTCAGAATGTGTTCGCAATAACATGAAACTTGGGTTCCCATAAACGCTAATAATACAAAGAAATATGCACCTTATTGTATTCTAGCGGATTATTGCGAAATTGAAGGGTTATTCAGATCTCAGGCTCTGCCAGGCTTCACACATTTGTCGGAAAACAGCCGCATCACCCTCTGGTCGATCCGGGTGCCATTTCAATGCCATTTTGCGCCACGAGCGTCGAATATCGCGGTCAGATGCATTTTCATCCAACCCCAAGACGGAAAGCGCCTGACGACGATCAAGTGTTATTTCCGAACTCGCGCCAATTCGTTGCTGGTATCTGCGCCAAAAAGACGACAGAAGTTCATCCACCTCTTCACTATTCGCATCGTAGTTTGACCAGTTCATGTAATACTGGCGAAGCGGGTCTTCAGCGTTTACTTCACAAGAGGCACCGACAGAAGACGTTGCCCACATAAGACGAATGTCCATGGACTCGACCTGCAACCATTGTTTAGGCAACAGCATCATTTGCAATTGATAGAGGGCATTCATGATGAGGAAGTTGCGTTTGAAAAGGTCGAGGTTAGGATCGTCGTCCAGCGTTTCAATGATTTTTTCTTTCTGCAGCTCTGCCAGCAAATGGTGGACCATCCATCGCTTTGCCTCTTTTTGAAGGATCTCCAAAATCGGCCAAATTAATGGGTTGTCGACATCATCATTATGTTCTGCCAGCATCAGCTCCCCCTCACCGTCTTTGCTATTTATAAGACACTTTTCTTGGCCGTGCATCTGCTTTTAACTAAGCAACTACCATGCCTTTAAAGGCATATGGTTGTCAGCCTGCTGATTTGACGCGGGTTATTCGGATAAGTTAGCGGATGGCAAATTTGATGGGTTCTTAAATTAAAGACTCGCTGACAGAAAAATGACGGCATCAGCGTCAGTAATCCTCCGTCAGAAGCAAAAAAACCGGGATGACTCCCGGTATAACCTTGGACTATTTTCAAATCCCAGATAGGGGACTAAGGAGAACCCGAGGCAATTATCCCCGGTAGTAACGCTGAGGTACCATAGGCATACGCACTACCTGCATAGGCAGCAGTTTACCGCGAACCTCAGCGTAAACTTCTGTATCCAACGCGGAATATTCTGGTTTGACATATCCCATCGCAACTGGTTTTTCTGCTGTCGGGCCAAAAGTACCGCTCGTGACAATGCCGATTTCGTCATTCTCAGCATTAAACAGCTTTGCGCCTTCCCGTACCGGCGCTTTACCCAAACCGGCAAGACCAACACGTTTGCGTGATACTTCTTTGGTTTCAATCTGCTTAAGAATAATATCTGCACCAGGGAAACCGCCTGCACGCTCACCGTCTGCGCGGCGCGGCTTGCTGATACCCCAAAGCAGTGAACCTTCAACCGGTGTTGTTGTAGTATCCAGGTCGTGCCCATACAGACAGAGACCGCATTCGAGGCGAAGCGAATCCCGGGCACCAAGACCAATAAACTCAACGCGCTCATCTTCCAGTAGCGTTCGGCACAATGCTTCGGCTTTTTCAGCTGGTACCGAAATCTCAAACCCGTCCTCTCCGGTATACCCCGAGCGACTGACAAAACAGGTCGCACCGTCGAGATCAAATGTCCCGACGTCCATAAATACCATCTTGTTTACGTCCGGGTTGATAGCTTCCATCACTTCTGCAGCGCGTGGCCCCTGTAGAGCCAGAAGCGCGCGATCTTCTAACACTTCAAGCGTAACATCATCGGGCAAGTTGTTTTTAAGGTGGGCAATGTCCTGTTCTTTGCACGCCGCATTAACAACGACAAACAGGTGGTCACCGAAGTTGGAAACCATCAGGTCATCCATGATGCCGCCCTGCTCATTGGTAAAGAATGCATACCGCTGCTTTCCTTCCGGAAGATCAATAATGTCTACAGGTACCAGTGCTTCCAGGGCCTTTGCGGCATTCTCGCCGTGCAGTCGCAGTTGACCCATGTGTGAAACATCGAAAAGCCCCGCATTCTCACGGGTATGGAGGTGTTCCTTGCGCACACCCAATGAATATTGGACTGGCATGTCGAAGCCGGCAAAAGGGACCATTTTTGCACCAAGCTCCAGGTGCAGGTTATGTAGCGGTGTCTTATTCAGTTCCTGAGACATGATTCACTCCGTCGGCCGCAACATTTAGCTGCAGCGGTTTCCATTATTGCCGGTTGTCCGGCGCTTAATACTCTCTGACAGCCCTGAAACTCAGGATGCGGTCACCCACAGAATAAGGGCATCTTCTTCACTGACAGAGGTCAGCATATGCCCCATTGTGGCGTCGTAATAGACACTGTCGCCCGTTGCAAGGTTAATCGGTTCATAAAACTCCGAGTAAAAACACACCTCACCATCTAAAACGAGCATAAATTCCTCGCCATCATGGCGAATCCAGTCTTTGTAATCCTCAAAGTGCCGACAGTGAATACGGCTTTTGAAGGGCATCATTTTTTTATTCGTGAGCTGCGTTGCCAACAATTCGTGTTCATAGGTCGCTGTCGGGTGGGCTTTCCCCTCTCCTGCACGCGTAATATCCCGGCGTCCTGTTGCTTTTTGCTGCTTTGGCGGTGCAAACAACTGCGGGATATCAATACTCAGTCCGTTGGCGAGTTTTTGCATGGCCTGAAATGTTGGCGAAATCTGTTCATTCTCAATTTTAGAAAGCGTAGAGCGCGCCAGTCCCGTCAAGCGGCTCGCTTCTTCCAGTGTCAAACCATTGGACATACGGATCTCTTTTAGGCGCTCTCCCAAACGGAGCGGCTCAGGTGCAGAACCATCTTCTTGTTCAATCCTGATAGACGGGTACACGTCCTGTGTTGTCACTTCACTCATATTTACGCCACTTATGTTTTCAGGTTTAAGGTATTCCATTTACCTTTGGCACCGCTGATCCGCATAGGTCATTGCGACGCATTCTGGCACATGAAAGACATCCAAAACATGCACAGGTTAACATTTTTAACAATAAATTTCCTATAGGAAACATAAGAAACTCTCGTTTTTATCTTGTCTTCACGCTGAAAATCATTGAATCCGTCTACACCCTAAAACTAGTTCATGAGCACAAACACCGATCAAAATACATCATATAACTTTGTATTTATTAATATTAATTCATCAATACCGACATCTGAAAGTCGCAGTCTGAAAATTACCCGACCCAAGATAGAACAAACATTAATCAGCCAGAACAGGGCTCGAACAATGTTTCCTAAAGGAAATATATTTTGCGATTGGCAAACAACTCTTGTATGTTACGCAAATGTTGATGCTGAACACATCAATTCACATAAAAACAAAACACGAGCATCCTATATAGAGATGGGATTACAAATACATTGGGGCTGTTGTCATAACTCACTCAAGGAGAGTCATTATGAGTCACAGCATGTTTGATTTATTTAAAATCGGCGTAGGTCCGTCCAGCTCACACACTGTGGGGCCAATGGTTGCCTGCGCCCGATTTGCCAATGACGCTGAAACTGCCGGTATCCTCGAGCAGGTTTATGCCGTAAAGGTCGACCTTTATGGTTCGCTTGCCCTTACCGGGCATGGGCACGCCACCGATGTTGCCTGTGTGATGGGGTTAATGGGAGAAATGCCGGATTCCATCGACCCGGACAATATGGAAACCCTGGTTAATATGGTTAAAGGAACCTCAGAGTTACCTTTTGCCGGGCAACGTTTCGTACCCTTTGACTGGGACGAGCATATCGAATTCCATATGGCGGAAGTATTGCCGGAGCATCCTAACGGCATGACGCTTACCGCCCTTGATGAAAACGGCTCCCCACTTGTCAGCAAAACCTATTTTTCTGTCGGCGGCGGCTTTGTTGTACAACAAGGCGAAAACGAAGCCTTAGCGGATGACGTCCCTCTGCCCTATCCCTTTGACTCAGCTGAACAGCTTCTTACCCATTGCCGCACAAACCAGCTTTCAATCGATGCATTGATGTTTGAAAACGAGGCAGCTCGCATCGCAGCAGGTAAAACGCCAACAGACAAAGATCACCAGCTTGTCTGTAAGCACATCGATGCCATCTGGGGCGTTATGAAGGCCTGTATTGAACGGGGTATTCATCAGGACGGAGAGTTGCCCGGCAAACTGAAAATCCGTCGCCGAGCCAAAGCGATGAAACAGCGCCTTGATACCCAAAAAGAAGAGGGTTGTCCCGTTGATACCGCTGACTACGTCAACATGTACGCTTTGGCGGTTAACGAAGAAAATGCCGCAGGTGGCCGGGTCGTGACTGCCCCGACTAACGGCGCTGCCGGAGTTATTCCGGCAATAGTGGCTTATTACGACGCATTTGTCTCCCCCGGCAATACACAGGGTATTCGCACACTACTCGCCACGGCTGCGGCAATTGGTTCGCTTTATAAAACCAACGCATCCATTTCAGCGGCAGAAGTAGGCTGCCAGGGTGAAATCGGTGTTGCCTGTTCAATGGCTGCCGGCGGGCTGGCTGCCGCTATGGGCGGCACGCTCGAACAGATTGAGAATGCGGCTGAAATCGGAATGGAACACAACCTCGGTCTCACCTGTGATCCGGTTGATGGCCTGGTTCAGGTTCCGTGCATTGAGCGAAACACCATGGGCGCAATCAAAGCAATTAATGCGGTACGTCTGGCACTGGCAGGCGATGGACAGCATTCAGTGTCACTCGACAGCGTGATAAAAACCATGCACCAGACAGGCCTGGACATGCAGAGTAAATACAAAGAGACATCACTCGGCGGATTGGCAACCAATGTTATCCCGATCAACGTAGTGAACTGTTAAATGGACGGCTGAGCCCGGTTCGCAACACTGCAAGCGTTGCGCAGGACTGTATGAGCCTCTTAACAAACAAGATTAAGTAAAGGACCAGACTGATGACAAACCGCTACCCTAACAATGAGCTGGAAAACTTTTTCTCCAGCGATCTTGCGTCTACCGATGGCGCGGTAATGAGCGCAATCTCTTCCGAGTATAAACGCCAGTCACTCCAAATTGAGCTGATCGCGTCAGAAAACATCGTTTCCCAAGCCGTTATGCAGGCCCAGGGAAGTTGTCTGACTAACAAATATGCAGAAGGGTATCCGGGCCGACGTTATTACGGCGGTTGCGAATATGTCGATGAAGTGGAAGCGATTGCCATTGCACGCGCAAAACAACTGTTCGGATGTGAATACGCCAATGTTCAGCCGCACTCCGGTGCTCAGGCGAACGGTGCCGTGATGCTCGCATTGCTCCAACCGGGCGATACCATCCTGGGTATGTCTCTGGATGCCGGTGGTCACCTGACTCACGGCGCGCGGCCTGCCCAGTCCGGAAAGTGGTTCAATGCGATCCAGTACGGCGTAAACCGTGAAACACTGGAAATCGACTACGAACAGGTTGCAGAACTGGCCCGAGAGCATCAACCCAAGCTTATCATTGCCGGTGGTTCAGCTATCCCTCGTGAAATCGACTTTGCCCGTTTCCGCGCAATTGCAGATGAAGTCGGGGCATTGTTGATGGTCGACATGGCACACATCGCCGGTATTATTGCAGCAGGCCGTCATCCTAGCCCAATTCCCCATGCCCACGTTGTAACGACAACCACCCACAAGACACTGCGTGGCCCACGCGGGGGAATGATACTGACCAACGATGAAGCGATTAACAAAAAAATCAATTCCGCAGTATTCCCCGGATTGCAGGGTGGTCCGCTGATGCATGTGATCGCTGCCAAGGCCGTCGCATTCGGCGAAGCGCTTGAGCCGGAATTCAAACTCTACATCGACCGTGTGCTGGAAAATGCCAGCGTCTTGGCAGATACCCTGAAACAACGCGGTGTCGATATCGTTACCGGCGGAACCGACACCCACCTGATGCTGGTCGATCTGCGACCGAAAGGCCTGAAAGGTAACGTGACTGAAGTCGCCCTCGAGCGCGCCGGTATTACCTGCAACAAGAATGGCATCCCGTTTGACGATGAAAAACCGATGATTACCTCCGGTATCCGTCTGGGTGCACCGGCTGCAACCAGCCGTGGGTTTGGCACTGAAGAATTCCGCCAAATAGGTAATTGGATTGGCGATGTGCTGGATGCGTTGGTCGTTGATCCGGAAGCAATGCCGACGTTGAAAACCGGGTTCGTAAAGAAGTTGAAGCACTTTGCCGTCGCTTCCCACTTTACAGAAGCTGATAACAGAATTTTTTCTAAACAAGTTATACCCTTAGCGGGAAATCGCAGATTTATTTAGTTAGGAGAGAGACACATGGATAAGACGCTGAAGTTTGCAGAATCACATGAGTGGGTTAAAGACAACGGAGACGGTACTGTGACAATCGGGATTTCCGACCATGCCCAGCAACTTCTCGGTGATGTGGTTTTCGTAGAACTGCCAGAAATTGGTGCGGAAGCGGAAGTCGGCGAAGCTATTTCCCAGATTGAATCTGTAAAAGCGGCTTCCGATGTTTACTCTCCGGTTGACGGCGAAGTGGTTGCAGTGAACGAGGAGCTGGAAGACAGCCCGGAACTTATCAATGAAGCCCCTTTTGAAGGTGGATGGATTTTTAAAGTGAAGCTGGCAGCCGATACCAATCTTGACCACCTGATGGACGCTGCAAAATACGAAGAAACACTCTAAGCCATTACTTCAGGACGAATTGTCATGACTCAGAAAAGCCTGCTGGACTTACTGGCGACTGACGGCGAATTTGTCGCCCGTCACAACGGTCCGGGTGAAGCCCAACAACAAGCAATGCTCGATGTGGTAAATGCCACCAGTGTCGAGCATCTTATAGAAGAAACCGTGCCTGCAGCCATCCGCCTGCCTTCACCTTTAAGCCTTGAAGAGGCAAAAAGTGAAGCAGACATGCTGTCGAGCATCAAAGCCATTGCGTCAAAAAACCAAATCAAACGCAGTTTTATCGGCCAGGGATACTACGGTACGTATACCCCTAATGTCATCCTGCGCAATG